>CAZZZY010000319.1:0-6960 GCA_964658545.1 uncultured Acetobacteraceae bacterium
TAGCTGATGTAAACAATTTTCTAAATCAAACTTCAGTCCCAATGCACTTTGATATCTGGATTCAGCATTTTTTGCCATCAATTTACTGACAATCTCGGAGACTACAGACGAGATTTGTGGGTTAATTTCATGTACTAGAGGTGGAAGTTTGGCAATATGACAATGCACCAACTCCATCGGATCGTTTGATTTAAATGGTAAAACTCCAGTCAGTAACTCGTAGAATGTAACACCCAGAGAATAAAAATCAGTCCGGTAATCAATCCCCCGATTCATTCTGCCTGTTTGTTCTGGGGAAATATAAGCGAGTGTCCCTTCTAAAACATTGGGATTGATTAGTGTCTGCGTTTCCCGTGGTAGTAAAGATGCAATACTAAAGTCGATTAATTTAACTTGTTTGGTTTCTGGATTAATGAGAATATTGGCGGGTTTAATATCTTTATGAATAATTCGCTCCCGATACAATATATCTAAGGTGTTGCATAGTGCGATCGCTATTTCTAAAAACTCTTCACCAGAGGCGATATATCGCGTCTGGTCAGAGGTGAAATAATTTTTGAGAGAAATCCCCCCAAAATCTTCCATCACTAACGCATAGCCATTTTGATAGGCTTGGAGGCTGTAGGTTTGGATGATTAGCGGTGAGTTAAGATTTTTGGCAATGGTGTACTGATTGCGAAACTGTAACAATTCGCTGAAACTGGGATAAGGATTTTTCAGCAGTTTAATCACTACTGGTAATGAGTCAGTCTCTCGATCCCCTCGATAAACTAGGGTTCTGGAACCATTGTAGAGTTCCTCGCTGATGCGATATCCGGGAATACTGACAAAAGTGCTAACCATACTGCTAAATCCTTGAGATTTCCAGACTTAGTATTCCCAGGTATCTGAAGTTGTTTACCAAAAATCGCCAAAAATCATACCGGAATTTCAATGATAAATTCTGTTCCTTCACCCAAAACAGAGTTAAAACTCAATTTTCCACCGTGGGTTTCTTCAACGATTTGACGAGCGATCGCTAACCCTAATCCCGTTCCTTTACCCACAGCTTTCGTAGTAAATAAGTGGCCAAATATTTTTGATTTAACTTCTTCGCTCATTCCTTTACCATTATCATAAATGGCAATTTTAACTACATTATCTGCTGCTGAGGTGGTAATTTTAATACAGTTAGGATTGGCTTTAATTTCCTCAAAAATGCGTCCATTATTTGATTCTTCTAAAGCATCAATAGCGTTGGCTAATATATTCATAAATACCTGATTTAATTGACCAGGAAAGCATTCTATTTGAGGTAAATTACCGTAGTTTGTGATCACTTCAATGGCGGGGCGTTGCTCATTCGCCTTGAGACGATGTTTCAAAATTAAAATTGTGCTATCAATGCCATCATGAATGTTAAATGGCACTTTGTAGTCTTGATCAGCACGGGAGAAAGTTCTTAAACTAGTGCTGATATTTTTTAGCCTGTCGCACCCCATTTTCATGGAGTCAATCATGTTGGGTAAATCTTCCAGAAGATAATCTAAATCAATCTCCTCAGCATGGTTGGCAATATCTCCTTCTGGGGCGCGATCGCGATATAGATTCAGATGCTCCATTAACTCTTGCACCCTTTGCTGTGCCTCATTCAAGTTGCCAGCAATAAAGCCAATGGGATTGTTAATCTCATGAGCCACGCCAGCCACAAGATTGCCCAACGCAGACAACTTCTCCTGCTGTACTAACTGGGTCTGGGCTTGCTGGAGATGATGCAAAGCTTGGGAAAGTTCAGCAGTTCGCTGTTCCACTTGCTGTTCTAGGGTTTGAGTGAAGCGTTGCACCTTCAGTTGGGTTTCAATGCGAATCAACATTTCTTCGACCCGAAAAGGCTTAGTGATGTAGTCCACGCCGCCCACCTGAAATGCTTTTACCTTGTCTAGGGAATCATCGAGCGCACTAATAAAAATTATCGGGATATTGCGAGTCTCTTCAGAAGCTTTGAGTTGGCGACAGACTTCGTAGCCATCAATATCCGGCATATTGATATCCAGCAAAATCAGAGCGGGAGGTTCTGACTGAGCCGATCGCAGTGCCATTGTCCCATTGATAGCTGTACGCACCTCGTATCCTTGCGATCGCAAGAGATTGGACAATAAGCGCAGATTGTCTCGCAAATCATCGACCACAAGAATTTCTGTTTTAGGTAGGAGAATCATAAGTTCAAATAACTTAGGACTTACGCAACTGGCACACTTATACTCTGGCATAAGGGTCAACACTTCGGCTCCGCTCAGTGCGAGGGGTCAAGGGTCAAGGGGAGCCAGCGCCGTGGGCGGGTTTCCCGACTTGTACCCCTACGGGGAAGCAAGCTACGCGCAGCGTCTCCGATAGGAGAAGCGACTGGCGTTCAAAAATTCAGGTTTTTTGGACTCTTGACTTTTGACTTCTTAAAACTAAACGAAAAAAATATGACACGCAGCTTTAGTCCTATAACTAAGGAAGAAATTGAGTCAGTTCGATCAGAGTGTCGAACTCAAAGTTATCTACCAACTCGTTCAAAGCTTTTACCATTGCTGACTGTTGATCGGGAATCTGTTGAATCAGTGCAATTAGCCGTTTCTCCCGTCCAGTGGTAGCGGCGGCGTGAAATTCTGTCAGCCACTCAGCCGACATCACCTTTAAGTCAGACGGTTGCAGTTGAACTATTGTAGATGCCTGTGGTGGCTGATGTTGTAGATCGTCTGTTTCCTCGTACACATAGCGCACACCAAGATGTTTTTCCATTGCGTAGAGAATTTCGTAATCCCGATAGGGCTTTCGCATGAAGTCATCACAGCCAACTGCCAAAATTGCCGACCGTTCTTCTTCCAAACTGCTGGCAGTCAAAGCGATAATTGTAGTCGAGTTGCCGTTGGGTTGCGCTTTGATGTACTGTGTAGCTTCAATGCCATTAAGTACAGGCATTCTCATATCCATCCAAATCAAGTGGGGCTGCCATTGTTGCCAAATAGCGATCGCCTCTTGACCATTCTCCGCTTCTTTGAGGTCAAATCCCAAGGGAGTGAGCAACTTGATTAAAATCTGGCGATTGATGTCTTTATCATCCACAACTAAGATGCGGTATTGCGGTTGATCGGGTTCCAGGGCAATAATCTGTCGCTGCAATTGCACCCTCTCCTCATCTACTGCCTCAACAGCGATCGCTTGAATGTCAAATTTTACAACAGTGCCATACCCCACCTGAGAACTGACGGTCATCTCCCCGCCCATCAGCTGCACAAATTTGCGGCTAATTGGTAATCCTAACCCTGTTCCTTCCTGGGCATTTTTTCCGGTTTGGGTTTGGGCAAAGGCTTCAAACAATTTATCTAATTCCTCAGCCGCAATGCCTGCACCAGAGTCTTCGATCTCGAAATGTAGGGTTAGTGGTTGGGAGGTAGGCAATTCTGGGGGATTGATTGCCATCACCTTGAGCGCCACACCTCCTTCATCGGTAAATTTAATCGCGTTGCTGATCAAGTTAATCAACACTTGGCGTAGCTTCACTTCATCGGTTTGTATATACGGGGGTAAATTGGGCAAATATTCAAACAACAACTGGAGCCTTTTGTCCTCTGCTTTGAGTCGGAACATATCTTCTACATCACTCAGCAAGCGATAGAGATCAAAACGTTTGGGATTGAGGGTAGTTTTACCAGCTTCTATCTTGGATAAATCTAAAATGTTGTTGATGAGTGTGAGCAAATGTTCGCCACTACGAGTAATAATACTCACACTCTCCCGATGTTCGGTGGAGAGGGTTTTGCTGCGAGTCATCAGTTGTGCAAACCCCAAAATGGCGTTGAGGGGGGTGCGGAGTTCGTGACTCATGTTGGCAATGAAGGAACTTTTGGCTTGATTCGCTACTTCTGCTTTTTCTTTGGCTTGTTCTAGTTGTTGATTTGATTCTGCTAAATCTGTGGTGCGATCGCTCACCCGTTGTTCTAGGTTTTCAAAGGATTCTTTGAGTTGTCTGGCCATATTATTGAAGGAGAATGCCAGTTGCCCCAACTCATCATTGCGATCGAGTTCAACTCCATCATTCCAATCTCCCTTAGCGATATCTTTTGCTGCCTGGTTGAGGCGCAGGATGGGTCGAGTTACCCATTGAGCCGTCAGGATGCCAAAGCCTGTAGCAACGCCCAATGCTATCAGACAGAGCAGAATGTTGGTGCGGGTATTAGCGTTGATTTGTCCCATGAAGTCTTTTTCAGGCACCACCACCACGACCAGCCAGTCCAGCCCTTTGTCGTCCTGCAAGGGGGTGATTTGGACGAACTGCCGCTCCCGGTCGATGGTAAAGTCAAGCTGCTGGGTGCCGTTGATGCCTGTTAGCCCTCCGACGCGAGTATCAAGATACTGAGCCGTCTGGCGGATAAGTGGATTGCTGCTTTCGCTGGCTTTGAGGCGTTGTTCCTTGCCATTACTATCGACAGTAAAGGGCTTTTCAGAGGTTGAGTTGGCTACGAGCAGTCCCGATCGCTCGATCACAAACATTTCACCAGTGGCGCTGACTTGAAAGCTGTTGAGGAATTGGGACATGGCGGCAAGGGAGCGAAACGCACTCACGACTCCAACCAGTTTTTTGTCCCGATCGTAAACAGGTTGCGAAAGGCACAAGAGCAGTTGCTTTGTGGCAATGTGAGGAAAAAGAATCCATACCGATTGGCCTGCCTGTCTTGCCAGCGCGTAAAGGGGTCTAGATGTCACATCATAGTTTTGCGCCGACTTAATCAACTTAGTCTTATTTCCCCGATCATCTGGAACATAGAGCCGCAGAGAGTCGCCCCGACCGTCTACGGCTGAAACTAGGGCTTGCTCATAGTGTTCAGAACCGCGCAATGTAGCTCGATCCGTAGTAATCGTGACAGCATTGACCGCAGGATGAAACAGTCGCAGCATATGCCAGGTTTGACGTTCCTGACTTTTGATATCTTGCCAACTCCACTGCTCCCGGTTTAGATTATCAACGTTGATTTGATTGACTAGCTGTGGAACTTTCAAATAATTAGCGATCTCGGCTTGAATGCGAGTCGATGTTTCGCTCCGCAACTGGCTGGCAAGGTCATTCACTGCTTGCTGACCATTGCGGAATGAGAGATAGCCTACGAGTCCCACTGCTGCTGTAATTTGCAAGACAAAAGGCACAATTACAACTGCTTGTAAAGGAATATTTCGCAAGGGTTTGGCAATAGTATGATCGAATAAGTTAATTAACATGAGTTATGGAATTATTGTAGAGTCATTCACTTACTTGATATCCGGGAATACTGACAAAAGTGCTAACCATATTGCGCTCATCCCGAAGACTTCCAGATTTAGTATTCCCAAAAAATATCCCCGACTTCTTGAAGAAGTCGGGGATCTGAGGACTAAACTATACCGGAATTTCAATAATAAATTCAGTACCTAGACCCAGAACCGAGTTAAAACTCAATTTTCCGCCGTGGGTTTCTTCAACTATTTGACGAGCGATCGCCAACCCTAATCCTGTGCCTTTACCAACAGCTTTCGTAGTAAATAAGTGGCCAAATATTTTTGATTTAACTTCTTCATTCATCCCTTTACCATTATCAGCGATCGCAATTTTCACGCCTTCATTTACCAGTGAGGTTTTAATTGTAATTCGGTTGGGATTATCCTTAATTTCCTTAAAAGTCCGTCCCGTATTTGATTCATCCAGCGCCTCAATGGCATTGGCCAGAATATTCATAAATACCTGATTTAATTGCCCAGAAAAACATTCAACTTTGGGCAAATTACCATAATCAGTTATCACTTCAATTGCTGGACGTTGTTCGTTTGCTTTCAGGCGATGTTTGAGAATTAAAATCGTACTGTCAAGACCTTCGTGGATATTAAACGGCACTTTATAATCTTTATCAGCGCGGGAAAAAGTTCTTAAACTAGTACTGATATTTTCCAGGCGATCGCACGCCATCACCATTGAATCAATAATCTTGGGTAAATCTTCTAAGGTATAATCTAAGTCAATTTTTTTGGCATGGTCTTTGATTTCATCGCCTGGATTTGGTAGACTTTCTTGATAGAGTTTGAAGTGTTGAACAATATCCGCAAGGCTGGGTTTAACTTGTTGAAGGCTGGCAGAAATAAAGCCCAAAGGATTATTCATTTCATGGGCTACCCCTGCGACTAAGTTACCCAATGCAGACATTTTCTCACTTTGGACAATTTGTAATTGGGCTTGTTGTAAGTCTTGTAGTGCAATTCCTGCTTGTTGATACAGTCGAGCATTTTCTAGGGATACTGCTGCTTGGGAAGACAGTAAGTTAATTATACTGAGGCGATCGCTGTTAAATACCCCTTGAATCCTTTGATTCTCTAAATAGAGAATCCCCACCAAATGCCCTTGATTAATAATCGGAGTACAAAATACACTTTGGGGTTGATGTGACAACATATATTCCCCAATTAAACCAGGAATATCTGTTTTGCAATTGTCTATAACCACTGTTTGTTGGGTATTTTTGACGTAATGGATAATTTTTACAGGAATATCTTGACAATTGTCTAGTAATTCTGGGCTAAGGCTGGTTTGTATTTTCTCACGATCAATAAAAGTAATTGCTCGTACTTGCCAAATATTTTCTTGGGGAAGCAGCAGTACAGCTTTTCTCGCGCCAGAGTTTTCTAAGATAATCCGGGTGAGACTGGCGAAGAGTGTATCTAATTCCAGAGAACTGGAAATAGCTTGAGCGGCTTTCAGGGCAGAGGTAAAATCTAAAACGTCGGAAATATTGGTGCCGCAAGTAGTATTCGTGTAAGTAGATGAGAAAGTCCCAGCAAAGCCAATAGTTTCTAAGGGATTGAGATTGAGATTGAGATTAAGTTTTTGTTGTTTCAGGATAAATTCGAGTAGTTGGGGATAGCGTTTTTCTAAGTCGGTAACTTTGGCTTTTGCTCCCCAACGGGCATAAC
>CAZZZY010000320.1:0-6957 GCA_964658545.1 uncultured Acetobacteraceae bacterium
AGCATGACCCAATTATCAGCTTGATTTATCACCAGAAACTCAGGAGATCCCGCTTGTCCATCTACAAGCGGGAATGGGATGATGAGGATACTGTGGAGAATCTAAAATTACCCCAGCAAGAGAAGCTACCAAGAGTGCTAACCCGTCGTTAAAAACAAGAGATTATGACTGTTGCAACCCAATCCGCCAAAGAATTGTCCCTCGAAGAACTTTGTATTAACTCGATCCGCTTCTTGGCTGTTGATGCCGTAGAAAAGGCAAATTCGGGACACCCAGGACTGCCAATGGGCGCGGCTCCGATGGCTTTTATCCTCTGGGATCGCTTTTTAAAGTTTAATCCTAAGAATCCCAAGTGGTTTAACCGCGATCGCTTTGTCTTATCTGCCGGTCATGGCTCAATGTTGCAGTACGCCCTACTGTACCTGACAGGCTACGATAGCGTCACCATTGAAGATATCAAACAATTCCGGCAATGGGGTTCTAAAACTCCCGGACACCCAGAAAACTTTGAAACCCCAGGCGTAGAAGTCACAACTGGCCCCTTGGGTCAAGGAATTGCCAATGCAGTTGGTTTAGCGATCGCCGAAGCGCACCTGGCCGCTAAATTTAACAAACCCGATACCAAAATTGTTGACCATTACACCTACGTAATTTTAGGTGACGGTTGCAACATGGAAGGAATTTCTGGTGAGGCTGCTTCTTTCGCGGGGCACTTGGGATTAGGCAAACTCATCGCTTTGTACGACGACAATCACATTTCCATCGACGGTTCCACCGATGTAGCATTCACCGAAGATGTTTCCAAACGCTTTGAAGCTTACGGTTGGCACGTTCTCCATGTCAAAGATGGTAATACAGATTTAGCAGCGATCGCCAAAGCAATTGAAGAAGCTAAAGCTATCACCGATAAACCATCAATGATTAAGGTGACAACCACCATCGGCTATGGTTCCCCCAACAAACAAAACACTGCTGGCGTTCACGGCGCTGCTTTGGGTGCAAACGAAATTGCCTTAACTCGCAAACAACTGAACTGGGAATATGAGCCTTTCGTAATTCCAGAAGAAGCCCTCAAACACACACGTAAAGCAGTTGAGCGCGGTGCAGCTTCCGAAGGTGACTGGAACAAAACCTTTGCCGACTACAAAGCTAAGTATCCCCAAGAAGCGGCTGAATTTGAACGCTACATTAGCAGCAAACTGCCCGACGGTTGGGATAAAGTATTACCTACCTACACCCCCGAAGATAAAGGCTTGCCCACCCGTAAGCACTCAGAAACCTGCCTCAACAAACTGGCGGCAGTTTTACCTGAATTGATTGGTGGTTCGGCTGACTTAACCCACTCCAACTTGACCGAAATCAAGGGTAAAGGCGACTTCCAAAAAGGGCAATACGAAAATCCCAACATCCACTTTGGTGTGCGGGAACATGGTATGGGCGCAATCTGTAATGGTATAGCGCTGCACAATTCGGGATTAATCCCCTACGGTGCTACCTTCTTGATCTTCACAGATTATATGCGTGCTGCCATTCGCTTATCCGCCCTTTCCCAAGCTGGTGCAATTTGGGTGATGACGCACGATTCCATTGGACAAGGTGAAGATGGCCCCACACACCAACCCATTGAAACCCTCGCTTCCTTGCGAGCCATTCCTAATTTAACGGTATTTCGTCCCGCAGACGGCAATGAAACCTCTGGCGCTTATAAAATAGCGATCGAAAAAGCCAAGCAAAATGCTCCATCTCTGTTGGCGTTAACCCGTCAAAACGTCCCCAACTTGCCAGGTACATCAATTGAGGGTGTAGCCAAGGGTGGATACACCATAGTGGATAGCGAAGGTACACCTGAACTGATCTTGATTGGTACTGGTTCAGAATTGAGCCTCGCTGTCAGCGCAGCCGAAAAACTCAAAGCTGAAGGTAAGAAAGTTCGTGTCGTTTCGCTACCTTCATGGGAATTGTTTGAAGCACAGGATGCGGCTTATAAAGAGTCCGTTCTACCAAAAGCTGTCACCAAGCGTTTGTCTGTAGAAGCTGCTAGCAGTTTCGGCTGGCACAAATACGTGGGTACTGAAGGCGATACTGTTAGTATCGATCGCTTTGGTGCTTCGGCTCCAGGCAATGTTTGTCTAGAGAAGTTTGGCTTTAGTGCTGATAATGTGTTAGCTAAGGCTAAACAATTGTTGGGTTAATAGCAACAGAATATTATCAAAGTTTTGTGAGGTGGGCATCTTGTCCACCTTTTTTTATGCACAGGGGCGCTGAGAGGATTGTTTTAAAAGTCTAATTTATTACTAGCCCTAGCGAATGGAATTCGCGCGCCTGGTGCTACAAGTCGGCAAAGCCGCCCAACGCACTGGCTTGGCTATACAGACAAAACCCACCGACCTGGGTTAAAAAACTTTCATTTTGTATTAGTCCACGCGGGTGAACTCCCCTATGGAACGCGACGCGAATGCTTGTGTAGTAGCGAATTATATTTGCCCAATACTTTTAAAACATCATCTAATGAGGATTGTTTATAATTTACGTAATTAGTTAAATACTGCGAGAAGTTATGCAAGAAGTTTCTAGCTATCATCAAGAACTTACTAACCGGATATCGCCAATTGTAGACAACCTATTTAAAAGCAATAGCTTGTACTTGGTAAAATTAAAAAAATGGGAAATGATTGAAATGCTGGTAGACCTGTTTGGTAAATTTATACCAGAAGAAATGCGAGCGATTAAAGATGATGATTTAACACGCAGAATTGATAGTATCTTAGTTTTAGAAGCTGTTTCTGGTACCTTAAATGATTTGACCCCAGAGCAAATAAAAATGGACGATGAAGCAGTAAAGAGAAAATAGACAAGGTGACTTATTTACTTGATACAAACATTGTCAGCTATATTCTCAAAAAAAACGTCAATGTAGACAAGAAGTTCCGAGAAGCTCGCCGTCTCCAAAAAGACATATTTATTAGCTACATCACTTATTATGAGGTCAAACTATCCAAGAGCAAGATATATTGATAGCGGCAACTGCAATTACACGCGGATTAATTCTGGTTTCTAATGACTCTGACTTGCTGCGAGTTGAAGGACTTAGTACAGCTTTGCGTAAAATCGTGGCGAATTGAGGCTGGAAATTTAAACGCAGAGGGACGCAAAGGTAAGCGCAGAGGTACGCCAAGAATTCGCTACGAATTAATGAAATGCTGTACTAAGCTTGGAGAATTGGCTATCAACAGATTCTTAGAAATCAGAGCTTATGCAAGTAAATTTTAAGCTAACTATTATGGATAGTTCCCATGACCTCAACACAGATACCATTAGGCGTTGAATCAACCCTACCAGACCACACACAGCTACCAGAATCTGACGGGACATTTGTGAAAAATCTGCAAGAACATCCTCAAAGCTTATTGCTGACAGATTCGATTGAGCCAATCTTGCAGAAGTTGCATCCCGATGGACAATATTGCATTGGTCAAGATAGTGGTATTTATTGGCGCATGACTGAACCACCAGAAAGAGGCGCAGAAGCCCCAGATTGGTTTTATGTGCCAAATGTTCCGCCAACTTTAAATGGACAAGTCCGCCGTTCTTATGTATTGTGGCAAGAATACATTGCGCCGCTAATTGTCTTGGAATTTGTCTCAGGGGATGGCTTAGAAGAACGAGACAAAACACCAATTACAGGCAAGTTTTGGGTTTATGAGCAAGCAATTAGAGTTCCCTTCTATGGCATTTATGAAGTGAAGAAAGCCAGTGTAGAAGTGTATCAATTGCTCAGAGGTGAATATCAGCCAATACCTGCCAATGAACGCGGACATTATCCGATTGAACCTATGGGTGTGGAATTAGGAATTTGGCAAGGGCGCTATCAAAATCTAGAATTACCCTGGTTGCGCTGGTGGGGTAATCAGGGTAATTTGCTACAGACAGGATGGGAGCGATCGCAACGCTTGGCTGCTAAACTAAGAGAATTAAATATTAACCCTGACGAGTTAGTTTAATTATTTTGGCAACTATCTCTAGATAGATAGGGTAAACACTATACGGCTAATCGTTATAAATCGCTTGCTAGTAATGAAAAAATGAAAATTTCATTGACCAAGTACTACGAGATATAGGAATTGGGGCTGCTACCAATGTTGTCACCGGAGCAGTTAGGGCAAATGGTAGTGTATTAGGCAATGCTGTTAAGGGTGGTGTTACTGGCGCAGCAGTCAATGGTGCAAATGGTCGTCAGAAGCGATCGCCGTCACCGGAACCTTGGTCAAGATGTTGGAGTTGGTGCAGGGGCTAGCGCGTTGACTGGCGTAATTACTGGCGATCGCAAAGATACCCTTGGTAATGCTGTTGATGGTGCAGCTGTAGGTGGAGCAATTCATCTATTAAACAAATAATCAGTGAATTCAGCAACTGGAATACTTTCCAGCGGTTAATGAACTTATACTTCCCCTAATTCCTCTCTTTTTAAGATCAGCAAATCCAACCCCCTTTCCCTACAAGGGAAAGGGGGTTAGTGGGTTAGATTTATATTGAGATATATGCCACCGTCAGATTCAGATGACTTTAAACTTAATAGTAAAATCTAGCCCTTCAATGCCTTTCTAAAGTTTCGACGATAGGATTGATTGGTAATAAACAAAGCTGGCCATAGCAAAGATAAACCAATGCGATTAGTCAAAGTTGGATTAAAATTAGTCCGTCCAAACCCATTCCAAAACTTCCAAACGCCACCTGCGTAAACCACTATCAAGGCAAAAATAATAAAGTTACCCATTCCTATCAACTCCGTTAGTAACTGACAGAATTTAAGTTAAGTTTTACCACACAAGGAAAGCACCTCATAACCTAACAGCGAGAAGCTATGACTAAACTCCTCAGTCTCGGACATCTAAGAGGATGTTTGAAAAGTATTATTGCTAACACCAAAAGCTCCCAAACCTAACCTCCATAATCCCCTTCCCTACAAGAGAATGTGGATTTCAAAGCCTGTCTCCTTTTCAGGGAGAGCCTTGGAGAGGGTTTTTTAGTATACTTTTAGACTTTGCAAACAACCTCTAAGTTAGTTAAACACATATTCTCTTATTCCAGTGTAGATTAGCCTCACGCATCACAGCTAGTTATCAATGGTAGCAAGCTAGTCAAAGGATGTAAGCATCATTTCATAGTTCATACCTTGCACCTGTTGTCCAAAGGCTAGAAGCCTTTGCTTAAATGCACAAAGCCATAGCTTAGAAGGTTTCAAAACTCAGAGTCGGTGGATTCAGCAAAAGTACCGCAGGCTTTAGCCTGTTAGTGTTTGTGTATTATCTTTATGCTTCATCTACCCAATAAAGATAATATTGTTCACTATCCACCCAGCTTCTCTCAAAATATTTGATCGGAACGATCTTCAAATCATTCCGTTTGACATTCAGTTTTTTATTTAAAATCAGCAAAATTTTATTTTGCTCATCTTGATTTTGGAATAGAGAATTAATTTGGTTTAATATCTCAGCTTGTTCCACGTCTTGACGACCTTTTTTAAATAGGGTAAAACTTCCCATTTTCTGAAGCTCAGGATAGTAAAATTTTCGATTGAGATAACCAGATAATGGGGCCATATTTGCATCTCGACTAGCAACAATAAACTCCTTGTCTAAACCAGATTTTTGAATATATTGAGATGTTTCACGACTGGCAGAAAATGGTATAAGT
This sequence comes from uncultured Acetobacteraceae bacterium, assembly GCA_964658545.1. Taxonomy (GTDB): domain Bacteria; phylum Cyanobacteriota; class Cyanobacteriia; order Cyanobacteriales; family Nostocaceae; genus Nostoc. The sequence continues at coordinate 5,695 of CAZZZY010000320.1, forward strand.
AAATCCTTTGAAAAACTAGAAATTCCTCCGATAAACTGGGTATAAAGAATTAGCATCAAAGCCAGATGATGCCATTTTTTAACAAATGTAATTAAATTTGGGCGAATAGAAAACCTATTGAGTAAAACTGTAGACTTTTGATAATAACTTCCCAGCCATAAAGCTGCTATCAGAACTAAATAGAAATGCCCAAAATGCCGAGGCATACCTAAAAACCTCAAATATGTAAAGGCAAATATTACACAATTACCTATAGTGTAGAAAAAGAAAGTAATTGGTTTTTCAGATAATTTAATCAAGTTTAAAATTACAATAGATAGAGCTACTATCGCACAAACAATTAAATCCAGCCATCGTTTGTGTGCAGGAATAATTAATAAATAACTCCCAAATACTCTACCTATACTTCTCAAAAAATGACGCATATCTAATTGTATTACCCAACCATTATTTAACCCACCATAAAGATAACTGTCTGTGGGAGGAGTAATAATATAAATGGATAAAATAAAAGAAAATGTGATAATTGCAATACTTAAAAATAAGTCGTATTTTTGGCTTTGAATAAAATACTGATGACGATGTTCGCTATCGAAACAAAATTCAACTAGTAAAGTCATTGATAAAGAAAATGATACTAATAAACCATAGGCACTACTATTTGCTAGTAACCCCAATAGAATTGCCAAATAAGCATAAGTTGTTTTTCTGGATGAAAAGATTGTACAGAATGCAAAAATAAACAACATACTAAAGGCATAGTTTCTAGAAATTAAAAGATATTCACAAAAAGGAAAGAAACCAAAGGAAAAAAGAAATTTTTGTTGAGAATTAAAAGGGCTATATAGACAAAAAATAGTAACTGAAGCAACAGTAATTGCTAAATGAAAAATTTGCATAATAATAGGATTATCTACTATTTTGCTCAGGATTAATAGACAAAAATACCATAGAATAGGATGACCTTCATAATGAACATTTGCAATTAAATCCCCCCAGGATTCACTATCTCTGATAATAAGCCAGGGATTTAGTTCATCTCGCCACATCGAATGGTTGAGAATACCTATTAAACCAAGAGTAGAAAAAATAATGATAATCAACCAAGGAGAACGAAAAGGTAATATATAAGTATATTTGATGATTTGTTTATTTAGCATTGTTACTTCAAAACGAAATTTATTTCGATAAAAAATGTTCTAGTACAATACGGCGGAAATAAGCCACCCATTTAAAATCGCTAGACATCCTACAAAATCAGCG
>CAZZZY010000321.1:0-6947 GCA_964658545.1 uncultured Acetobacteraceae bacterium
AGAGGGATTTAGGGTGAGGGCAAAAACTACGGTTCTCAACATAGATGAGGTTTAGGAAAGAGATTTAGAGAGAGGTTTTTCAGATACCGTGAAAAGTAAGATAGATGAACCGCACAGAAAAACAGGAGAGCAAGTATTTGGGAAAGGTTTATTTAGTAGGTGCGGGGCCAGGAGATCCAGGACTAATAACCCTGAAGGCTAAAGGTTTGTTGGAATGTGCAGATGTCGTTATCTATGATGCCTTAGTGAGTCCAGCAATTCTGGCAATGATTAATCCCCAAGCTGAACAAATTAACGCTGGTAAGCGGAGAGGGAAACATTCGCTGTTCCAGGAAGAAACGACTCAATTGCTAATTGATAAAGCGCAGGATCATGCAATTGTGGTGCGGTTAAAGGGTGGCGATCCATTTATTTTTGGTCGCGGTGGCGAAGAGATGGAAGAATTAGTCAACGCTGGTATATCAACAGAAGTTGTGCCAGGTATTACATCGGGGATTGCAGCGCCGGCATACTCAGGTATCCCTTTGACTCATCGGCTGTATAGTTCATCAGTGACATTTGTAACTGGCCACGAGACAGTGGGTAAGTATAGACCGAGAGTGAATTGGAATGCGATCGCTCACGGTTCCGAAACCATTGTAATTTATATGGGAATTCACAATCTGCCTTATATTGTGGAACAGTTAAGTGCAGCTGGGTTGAATGCAGAAACCCCAATTGCTTTGGTGCGCTGGGGTACGCGCCCAGAACAAGAAGAATTGATTGGTACTTTAGAGACAATTGTAGAGCAGGTAGAGCAAACTGAATTTGGTGCGCCTGCGATCGCAGTTATTGGACAAGTAGTAAATATGCATAGTATTTTATCTGCTTGTCGTCCACTTTGATGCTCGGCAAAAAGGTGAAATCTAGTGTTGTCAAGTTTCTCGAATCCAAAATGCCAATCCCCCTGCACGGCCGCGAGCTGCAATTAAATCTTCCGTCACTAAAAAGAAGGCAAAGAAGGGTAGTTGAGCTATAGGCTGGTTGTAGAAATCTTCTGTTTGAACTTTACCAGAACGGATTGGTCTGTTGTAAAGCTCACGACCAAACAGACTGATAAGCATCTGATTAAAGTCAAACGCCAATAAATTTTTCTTACCTAAATATTGCACTGGCCCTGTGAGCTTCAACAAAACTGGGCCCAATTCAACCTGATTACAAATTTCGCCCCTGTCTGAATCTTCTGCAAAAGTGGCATTAAAGGAAACATAGATTCTGATAAACTTGGGTACATAAAAACCCCTGCCTAATACAATTCCTCCGTGTTCTCTGACTTTTTTAGTGCCAGTAGCAAAGCAAAGTTGCCATTTACCTAGAAGAGACTCGAAGGGATAAGTTAAGTGTTGCTGCTTGGCAGATTTTTCTGCTTGTAGCAACGTATTTACTAATATTTCAGTTATGGGACGTATACCTCTGTGTCGCCGATATGCAGCCGCAGCCTGGGATAGCACGGTAACAAAGTCAAACGTCGATGTAGGTGTCAAATTAGCTGTCATAATTTAACTATTTCTTTGTTTGCCTGATAGATTGTATCGTTATGGGGGGTAGCAAGTGAAGAGTCGAGAAGGGGTATTTTCATAGTTAATTGTCAGACTTTTTCGAGATTGAGAGTCTTCCATAAGGTGGATTCGGTACACGTGACTAGCTTTTGAGTCGGGTTAGGGCGAGCTACGCCGCCACTACCTCCCCCACGAAAACTCTTGTTAATGACCAAATTCTGTGACATGGTTAATCATCTGACAATTCATGCAATATGGAAAAGTTAACACCAAATCTAACCCCTAACCTCCAATTTTTGTAGGGAATGGGGAGAATTCAAAGTCTCTCAAGAGCAGGAGAGAAGAATGGAAGTGAGATTTTCCAAATCCCGTGAAAAGTCAGAGTTAACAATAAGCCAGAATACTGAATCTAAGGTACTCATGAGCCAGAGTTCTCAAAACAGCCCTTTGCCACGCAAACCTGTTCAATCATATTTCCATTGGTTATACGCTTTCTGGAAATTCTCTCGCCCTCACACGATTATTGGCACAAGTCTGAGTGTGTTAAGTTTGTATTTGATTGCCATTGCCATTAGTAATACTGCTGATTCTTTACTTACTACTCCCTACTCCCTACTCCCTCTCTTCGGTGCATGGATTGCTTGTCTATGTGGCAATGTTTACATTGTAGGGCTAAATCAATTAGAAGATGTTGATATTGACAAGATTAATAAACCTCATTTACCGTTAGCATCAGGTGAGTTTTCTCAACAGACGGGGCAATTAATTGTCGCATCTACTGGGATTTTGGCGCTAGTTGTGGCGTGGCTAACTGGGCCATTCTTATTTGGCATGGTGGCGATTAGTTTGGCCATTGGTACTGCTTACTCTTTACCGCCAATTCGCTTAAAACAGTTTCCATTTTGGGCGGCGCTGTGTATTTTTTCGGTGCGCGGCACGATTGTTAATTTAGGATTGTATTTGCACTATAGTTGGGCGCTAAAACAAAGCCAAACAATTCCGCCTGTGGTATGGGTGCTGACGTTATTTATTTTGGTGTTTACCTTTGCGATCGCCATCTTTAAAGATATCCCAGATATAGAAGGCGATCGCCTCTACAATATTACTACTTTCACGATTAAACTGGGGCCCCAAGCTGTGTTTAATCTGGCTCTTTGGGTGATAACTGTCTGCTATCTGGGAATAATTATAGTAGGAGTGCTACGCATCGCCTCAGTTAACCCCATATTTCTGGTAACTGCTCATTTGGGGTTGCTAGTTTGGATGTGGTTGCGGAGTTTGACGGTAGACTTACAAGATAAAACTGCGATCGCTCAATTCTACCAATTTATCTGGAAACTATTTTTTATGGAATATCTGATTTTTCCTATCGCCTGCTTTTTGGCCTAGACAATGCTAGAAACCTTTCCTACCAGTTCTATTATCGCTGCGATCGTAGTTGTTTTGAGTTTGTCGTTCCTGGGCTATTTCGCCTGGAAAACTTTGATTACCTCAGACTTGTTTCAAAAAGGAATTAATCTTGCTCAAGCAAAAGATTATCAAGGTGCAGAAGCAGCGTTTCGCAAAGTGATTTCCCTCAACTCTACTAATGATGTAGTGCGCTTGTTTTTGGGAGATGTTTTAAACCAGCAAGGACAAGTAGAAGAAGCAACAGAATTATTCCGGGAAGTGATTCACCGCAGTCCGAAAAATCCTGATGCTTACTTGCGTCTGGCGAATATTCTCATGCAGCAAGAGCGAGAAGAGGAAGCTAAAACTAACCTGCTAAAAGCTAAAGATTTATTGCAAAAACAACGCCAACCTGAAAAAGCTAAAAAAATCACTCAACTCTTAGATAAAATGAGTGTTAAGTCAAGTCAATCTTAAGTTGAGTGAGAATTGCAGATATGAAATTTTCCTGTTTCGTCTCCTAACTTTTTGTACCATTCTCATCATCATGATGAGAATGGTTTTTATTATTAAGGAAGTAACATGATGAAAGATGAGAAATTATGGAAGCGAACAGGCCATGATTACTAAAGAAGAAATTACCATCAAAGTTCCCTCCTGGGTAGCAGAGGCATACCGCAATGCCACTGAAAAAGAACGGGAACAATTACAACTTAAGATTGCGGCAATTATGCAGTCTCAATTTACAACAAAAAGACTTGAGGCTATCGCACGCCTGAGAAACACAATGGATAAAGCTAGCCTTGAAGCACAAGAGCGGGGATTAACGCCTGAAATCTTAGAATCGATTTTGAATGATGACGAATAATCGACGGTTCGTATTTGATACTAATGTGCTGATTAGTGCATTTTTGTTTAGTCAAAGCAAGCCACGTCAGGCATTAGTGAAAGCTACTGTTATTGGCGTTATCGTATTATCAAATTCTGTCTTATCGGAGTTATAAGAGGTTTTATACCGTCCCAAATTTGATAAGTATGTCACCAAAGAAAGGCGGCGATAATTTCTAGAAGATTTAACAGAAAACGCTCAGTTTATTGACGTGACTGAGCATATTAATGAATGCCAAGACCCAAAAGATAACAAATATTTGGAATTAGCACTCAGTGGTCAAGCAGAGTGTATTGTTACCGGAGATGATGATTTGCTAGTACTAACCCCCTGGAGGGGTATTAAGATTTTGACTGTTCAAGAATTTTTGGCAAAGAACTAGGATGAATGCAGTTTTGATTGTGGCTCATCAAGTCAAAGCGCGTAACTTTCGATATCACTGCTTATTTCACCCCAGCCCTAACATGAGCATATCCTATTATATTATGTATGTCCGGTTAATCACTTATGATTACCGCATCTGTACAAAAATCGGAAAAGCCTCTTTCCCCCTGCCCCCTGCAAGAGCAAACTATTGACGTAATATTTTCATTCTCTAAACAATACTTTATCAGATGTAATTTAGGTTTAATTAAATAAGGCATTTAGTAGTAAATTCTATAAATTCAAAACAATCAAGTATTTATGTCAGATATCATATCAGAATTATGGACTAATTTTTTTACATCAGGCTCATTCATTCCACATGGACACTGCTATCTATGGCAAACAAATTTAGTTTGGTTACACATATTATCTGATGCGTTCATTGCACTAGCTTATTATTCGATTCCAGCTACGCTATTTTACTTTGTCCGTAAGCGGCGGGATTTGCCCTTTGATTGGATTTTTCTGCTATTTAGTGCATTTATCGTAGCTTGCGGCACTACTCATTTAATAGAAATTTGGACACTTTGGCATCCAACCTATTGGATATCGGGGTTTGTCAAAGCAGTAACTGCTTTGATATCTGTAATTACAGCAGTACAACTTGTGTCTCTAGTTCCACAAGCACTAGCACTTCCTAGTCCTTCTCAACTAGAACAAGCAAATCAAGAACTTCAAACCCAAATAGCCGAACGCTTACGGATAGAAAAGGAACTGCTAAAATACCAGAATCATCTGGAAGAAATGGTTGCTGTTCGCACCAATGAAATTACCAAAACCAACGAGCAATTACAACAAGAAATCCTTGAACGCCAGCGCATTTTAGAAATTCTCCGACAAAGCGAAGAACGCTACCGTTACCTAGCTGAGGCAATTCCTCAACTTGTATGGACAAGCAATCCTAACGGTGAATCTGATTTTTTTAACCAAAATTGGTGCGACTACACAGGGCTAACATTAGAGCAGTCCTTGGGTTCTGGTTGGTTGGCTGCATTGCATCCAGATGATGTCCAAAATGCTGATGAAGTGTGGTCTAATGCTGTAAAAAGTAAGACTATATATAACAATGAATATCGCTTTAAACGGGCTTCTGATGGCTCCTATCGTTGGCAACTAGCACGAGGTTTACCGCTCAAAGATGAGCAAGGTATTGTCGTGAAGTGGTTTGGAACATGTACAGATATCCACGAACAAAAACAAATACTTGAAGAACGGGCGCACCTGCTGGAATTAGAACAAATAGCACGAGCTAAAGCAGAAACAGCCAATCGAATTAAAGATGAATTTCTGGCCGTCCTCTCTCACGAACTACGCACTCCACTAAACGCAATTCTTGGCTGGTCAAAATTATTACAAACGCGCAGATTAGACCAAGTAAAGACATCTGAAGCACTAGCCACAATCGAGCGGAATGCCACTTTACAAGTTCAACTCATCGAAGACTTGCTGGATATCTCCAGAATTTTACAGGGTAAACTGACCCTGAGTATTACGAAGATTAACCTAGAGTCTACGATCTTGTCGGCACTAGAGACAATGCATTTAGCGGCAGAAACAAAGTTGATTGAGGTAAGTACAGTATTTGAGCCGGATGTGGGACAAGTTATGGGCGACTCTACTCGTTTGCAGCAAGTCGTCTGGAATCTCCTTTCTAACGCTGTCAAATTTACACCCAAGGGAGGAAAGGTAGAAGTGCGACTAGAGCAAGCTGATGGCTATGCTCAAATCATAGTTAGCGATACAGGTAAGGGGATTAGTGCTGAGTTTTTGCCATTCGTGTTTGATTACTTCCGCCAAGCAGATAGCACCTCTACAAGAAATTTTGGTGGATTAGGACTGGGATTGGCAATTGTGCGTAATATCATCGAAATACATGGCGGCATAGTCAAAGCAGATAGCCACGGTGAGGGTAAAGGGGCAATATTTACTGTTAGTTTGCCGCTTCTGCCAGATGAAAAACCCAGCCTGATGGATGAGCAAAATTATTCTGCATTCTTAACTCCTAACTCCTTACCCCTCAGTGGCATTCGGGTTTTAGTTGTGGATGATGATGCTGATTCACGAGATTTTGTTGCTTTTGTATTAGAGCAAGAGGGGGCTTTTGTCATTGCGGTATCTTCCGCATTTGAAGCATTACAAACACTAGCACAGGTAAAGCCAGATGTGTTGGTCAGCGATATTAGTATGCCTGAGATAGATGGCTATATGTTAATACATCAAATGAGAACTTTGACACCAGAACAAGGGGGACAAATCCCAGCAATTGCCTTGACTGCCTTTGCTAGAAACGATGACCAGCAAAAAGCACTAAAAGCTGGGTTTCAGATACATTTACCCAAGCCTCTTAACCCAGAAGAATTAATTGCAGCCATTACTCAACTTGTCAAAACCCCTACATTTAAATTTATTAACAGAGATTGAAATATAAGCGCCGACCTACTTACTCAAAGAGAAAAAAGCAAGAAAGAAAAAGAATAGTGTTTTTGATGAATCAAAAAACAGAATTATTCGTCACTTAAATTATCAATTCCCTACTTATTTCTACTGGAGGATGATTTATGTCATCAAAACTGCTTCGATTGATATCTTTTGGCAGTCTTGGCTTATCTTTGTGTCTGGGCAATTCGGCAGCAATGGCACAATATGACTCTACTAGCGACGGTGTAGTAGTACCAACAGTACCAGCAGGTAGTACATCGGCACCA
>CAZZZY010000322.1:0-6943 GCA_964658545.1 uncultured Acetobacteraceae bacterium
AGAGCAATTTTGCGCTTTTGGCCTCTAAATCGAATTGGAGAAATAAATAGACCGATCTATCAAGCACATCTACCTGAAAAATCGTAGTTTTCAATTAAATTAGAGGTAGATTAATTGTCAGGTTTTTACACTTTAGTCAGATGCCTTTCTGAGCATTTATCCAGTAAATTGGTAGCTACTGAGTAAAAAATTAAAGAGGTCAGTTTTGTCCCACTTCTGTGAAGATTGAAATCACACCGCCGAACGCCTACCAGCACTTTACTCTTCCTGAAAAAATTAACCCTTGTACAGGTGAAGTCAGAGTTAGACCAGTACAACCAGGAATTATCCAATAATAGCGATCGCCTTCCATACATTTCAAATAAAAAAGAGCCATTATTATGCAGAATAACTCATCACCCAAACCAACAATTGAATACTGGCACGTCTGGACTGACGACGACGGTATAAGTCACCAATCCCGTTGTCAAATTGAAGACTTCATGGAAAAAGGCATAGCCCCGGATACCTCACCGCAGTGGCTTTCTAATTTGAAGCAGTCCGGTGCTACAATCACCTTTACTGTGTTACCCATGGGATGGGTTGGTAACTGGCATGAGAACCCGAAACCCCAGTGGATCATCCCACTCTCAGGACGCTGGTTTGTGGAGACTATGGACGGACAGCGAGTCGAGATGGGGGAAGGCGAAATTTCATTTGGAGAAGATCAGGCAGGGTACGAAAGCAGACGCACAAGGTCATAAGGGTCACTTATCTGGAACAGTAGGCGATGCCCCAGCTGTTCTGATCATGGTGCAATTTGAAGAGACTCCGACTGTAGAGCAATCCTGTAGATTTAGGTAGCTAGGAATGTGGATAGCGATCGCTAACAGGAGTGCGTTAATATACTCCTTTGGTGAAGCAAACTACGTGTAGCGTGTCGTAGAGAAGCCTCTATATATGAATGACACACAGGTAACGCAGAGAAGCCCATCGCTTGAAGCATCATCCTGTTAAAAAGCTAGTTATTGCTTTCAGTTTACTCACTTGACATTGCTATCCACAATTTATATCCTTCTAGAGGACGATAAGAAACTATAGCAATCTCGATATCATAGTTTCTGATTGCATATTTTATTTAGTTATAGATAAACTTAATTATATACTGAATTTATCTATAAAAAAGTTTAATTTGGATAGAGCTTTTCCTACCCTATTGCATGAGAACTTTGTCGTAGTTTGTAGTAACTAAACTCACCAGCTATCATTTTTTCCTGAAATATAAACCTCATAATTTAGGAGTATTCAGTTCTAGGAGGTTGTACAGCGCAACTTAATTTTTCTATGGAAGAATCCTTGCCCATTACTAATCTGATCAGTGCAACAGTTGTGGCTGGTATTGCTGCTCAAGTTCTAGCCGGTTATTTTCACATTCCTAGTATAGTCTTGCTACTTCTGTTTGGGATTCTTCTGGGACGAGATGGGTTTAATTTTTTAAATCCATCTTTACTGGGCATTGGTTTAGAAGTTGTGGTTTCCCTATCAGTGGCGCTGATTTTATTCGAGGGTGGTTTAAATCTACAGTTAGGAGAGTTAAAAGAGGTTTCTAGTAGTCTTCGTAATCTTGTCACTTTGGGAGTGCTGATTACCTTAACTGGTGCTGGAATGGCTGCACACTGGCTGAGTGAATTTCCCTGGTCAATTGCTTTTCTTTATGCCTCCTTAGTGGTTGTGACAGGCCCAACAGTAATTAATCCACTCCTCAAACAAATTGGTGTAGAAAAAAAAGTCTCAACACTTTTAGAAGGAGAGGGTGTTTTTATCGATCCAATTGGTGCGATTTTGGCTGTGATTGTGCTTCACTTTGTTTTGAGTGGAAATTTGGAGCCGCTCATTTTAATTAAGGGTCTAGTTTTGCGTTTGGGTATAGGCGTAGTTATTGGTATAGCTGGAGGCTGGTTACTATCCCAAATTATCAAACAGGATCAATTCTTATCCCAAGAGTTAAAAAATCTAGTCGTTTTAGCTAGTGTCTGGGGTTTATTTAGTTTGGCACAGGTTTTACGTAGTGAGTCTGGTTTGGTGGTTGCTGTAGTTATGGGGATAGTTTTAAGAGCTAATAACCTGCCTTCGGAGCCTTTATTGCGTCGATTTAATGAACAGTTGAGCAGAGTTTGGCAATAGCAGAGTCATTACAGAATTTAGTAAATCAAACTCAAAATGCAGTAGCACTTATTAACCAAGAATCTCAAAAAAAGGTAACTACAGCTTCTACACTTAAGACTGTTCCATTAATGGACTTGGGAAAAATCGGAAGTTTTCGCTTCTCAAAGCAAACTATTACACTTAATGACCTCTCACGTCAGAGGAGATTTCCTGCTGATATTTACCTCCCAACTGCTCAAACTCCTCGTCCGATAATTGTCATTTCACACGGACTTGGTTCTGATAGAACGAGTTTTGCATATCTAGCTGAACATCTAGCATCATACGGTTTTGTGGTTGCTGTTCCAGAACATCCTGGTAGTGATGCAAGACAACTGCAAGCATTATTAGCAGGTACCGCAAATAGAGTTACTAATCCTAGAGAACTAATTGATAGACCTTTAGATATTAAATTTTTACTAGATGAACTTACTAGATTATCACAGTCTGATTCAACATTTAAGGGACGTTTGGATTTAGAAAAAATTGGTGTAATAGGGCAATCATTTGGTGGATATACGGCATTAGCATTGGCAGGTGCAAAGATTAATTTTGAGCAACTGAAAGCTAACTGTCCAGCTTTGGAAGATACGTTAAATGTTTCACTTTTACTTCAATGTTTAGCGCTCAATTTACCAAATGCTAAATATAACTTATCTGACGCAAGGGTAAAAGCAATAATTGCGATTGATCCAGTTGATAGTAGTATTTTTGGTCAAGCTAGTCTCAGCCAAATCAAAATTCCGGTGATGATTGTATCTGGCAGTTCTGATACAGTTGCTCCGGCTTTACCAGAGCAAATTCAGCCTTTCACTTGGTTAACAACTCCAAGTAAATATTTAGTACTTATCAATGGCGGTACACATTTTTCTACTATTGCAGAATCACCAAATGCAACTATACCTGTTCCTACACAAGTAATCGGTTCAAGTCCTGCTTTGGCACGTCGTTATGTTAAAGCTTTGAGTGTTCCATTTTTTGAAACATACATTGCTGAACAGTCGAGTTATCTTCCTTATTTGAGTACAGATTACGTTAATACAATTAGTCACCAGCCACTACCGTTAAGTTTAATAAAATCTCTGACACCTGAAGAATTAGAACAAGCGTTTAAATAAACATTTTGAAGCTATAGATTGATGAAATAAACATCAAATCCGCGAAAATTTGGGCAATTTTCCCTTTGTTAAGACTTCAGTGTTGTCCACTGCTACACAAACTTACCTGCGACAAGCACCAGAACCTCAATGGCAGCAAGTATTACGAGGTTTGGATAAAAATAGCAATCTGACTGGTTTAAATTCTGCCCAGCAGCTAGCAGTGAAAAAACTGCTAACTTACCGAAAGTCTAACTCCTCCCAGGCTTTTGCTCAACTATTAAAAGCGATCGCCCAAGCTCGTCAGCGCTATAATATCAGCCTAAAAGCCCTGAGCGCGATGTCTAAAGACAACACGCAAAGCGTCTATGCCCAACCCGAAACCCTTTACGATGCCACTTTCTTAAACCTGTCTGATACAGATTGGCAAAAAACTCAAATCCAAGTGCGTCAAACTTTAGACCGAATGTGAAGCACTGCGAACGCGAGAGGAATTAGCTACCTTGGGAATCTTAATTGGGTTGACGCAGGGAGTAGTTTATTTGTTGGTCAACACTGCGATCGCACCCCTTTGGTATGCTGTGCTGGGTGCAGCAGTCCTCAACGGTTTAGCAGGGTTAATTTGGAGCATCTTAGCACTAGGTTTAAGCCCCTACCTAGAAGCTTTATTTGATCTAGTCACACCTATTCGTCTGGCTGAATTGTCCAATCCCAACCGACCTTTATTAAAACGCCTAGCTAATGAAGCTCCTGGAACCTTCCAGCACACACTGTTTGTCGCTACTCTAGCAGAAGCTGCGGCACGAGCATTAAATTGTAATGTGGAACTGGTTAGGGCTGGGGTTCTCTATCATGACATTGGTAAAATGCATGACCCTCTAGGATTTATTGAAAATCAAATGGGAGGTATTAATAAACACGATGTGATTAATGATCCCTGGAAAAGTGCCGAAATTATCAAAAAGCATGTGACCGAAGGGTTAGTAATGGCTCGTCAACACAAGCTACCGAGCGCTATTCAGGCATTTATTCCCGAACATCAAGGAACCATTTTAATTGCATATTTCTACCAACAAGCACAGCAACAGCAACAAAATCCTGAAAAAGTTTTACACGAATCAGATTTCCGCTATGACGGTCCCATTCCCCAATCCAAAGAAACGGGGATTGCTATATTGGCTGATGCTTGTGAGGCAGCATTACGCTCCCTCAAAGACGCAACCCCAGAAGCAGCACTGGCAATGGTAAATAAAATCCTGAAAGCACGTTGGCAGGATAATCAGTTGATAGATTCAGGGTTAACACGGGCAGAGATGTCTCAAATTGCTCATATTTTTGTCCAGGTTTGGCAGCAATTTCATCACCAACGGATTGCCTATCCTAAACTTTAGATATTAGCTAAGGCTACTCCTGGATTTCCAAAGTGCGATACAGTTAATTAGAAATGGGTTGCGATATCATCTATGGTGGGGCGCAGTCCATCGCCTTCCAACTATTAGGAAATGGCAAAATATTCAAATAAATCGTTTCTAGTAATGAATTCTGCTGGCCCAGCATTTAAACGAATAGTGCGACACTCTGGTGCTAATTCCACAATTTCTTCTTGGTCGGGGTATTCGCGTCGGGTAAACATATCAACCTGACAGCCGCGTTTTGCTAATGCTAATCCCAATTCTCGCACGTAGACATTTTGACCACCTGCCCCTTCTTTACCAATTTCAGCTGTCGGGTCGCCATGAACTGAAATTAGGGCATAAATGGGTTGAGAATTTGGCGTTTCTGAAGCAGAATTTTCTAGAGATTTAACTAAATTTAAAGAAGCAAGAGTATTCATAATCAAAATTCACTATGGTATGTGGTACAAAAATTCACAGTTAGGTAACTTGAAGAAAAAATTATTTATTAAGTTACCTATCATCGAAAGAAACGTGTAAAAACCTTCTAGGAAAGATAAACGAATGGCTTCTACTTAATTTGTTATTATTTGGAGAGCATTCTGGAAGAGAATCAATTAATAACCGTATTGCTTCATGAATTGATATTTGATGATATCCTGCATAAGCTCTAAGCTGGCGATACTCTTTATTGGTAATAACAATATTGGAAATATTTATTGAAAAATGGGTCATAAAAATTTACTTAAAACTGAAATAAACTTACCAAAATGCTTTCGTTCCAAGATATTACATTTTAGAAGTTGAAATATCGGTTAAATATCGGTGAGAAATCGGTTATTAATAAAAAAATGCTATCTAAATCAATTTCTATTTAATTTAAAAATATCAAATATCTAAGCTAAAACACATCTAATTTGCAGATGGAAATTTTCTCAATATCTTGTGGGGTGGGCAACATGAGCGCCCTGATTATGCAACTTGAATGCTGATTAGCTTATGATTGCGGTGTCGGAACGACCGTTGGAGGGTTAGTGGATCTTGGTATGACTAACAAATAAAAATATACAGCGCAACTAAATTTATTTATGGTTACTGAGCTTGTTGAAGTATGGGTATTCTTAATTTTGAATTTTAAATTGAACTGGAGCAACGGTTTCAAGTCCCTTAATTCATTAATAGAGGTATAAAAAAGCGCAGCATCCTTGTTTCAAACCCCCGGATTTATCCGTGGGTATTAATAATTTTGAATTTTGAATTGTTTTGACTTTTCCCGTTAAGTCTGGAAATATCAAAATAAAGGTTTGAAGCCAGAAGCAATTATCAAGAAGTCATATTTAGTGTTTGAGTTGATGTATAAATTATACAAATTCTGATAACCTATTCAAAAGCGTTAGATGAAATTGAACTTATTTACCTAGCAAGATAGAGGAAGTATTCAACATTTTCTGTTCTAGTGAAAAAGTAGGCAACTAATCAGGAATTTTGCGGAGGTCGAGAGTTAATCAACAGAAAGTGATGAGCGAGTGCAATGGTGAAGAAATTCTTCGAGAACTCTGCGGTCATTTAGGATTTGATTCAAAAGGAAATCAACATGAGAACTATTGAGCCTGAAATTGATGAGCAAGTTGTTAGCTCTGGATGGACAACCGCAATACCCTTGGTAGCCGTAGGCATCGCTATTCTCATGATCCTGTTGGGCATCATTGCAATCGCCTTTCCCTTCTTTGCCAGCCTTACTTCAACCTTACTATTTGGCTGGGTATTTATCTTTGCCGGAATTACTCAAATTGTTTATGCCTTTCAATCGAGAGGTGCAGGTAAAGTCATCGGGAAGCTGATTCTCGGTCTTTTATATCTCTTGGCTGGAATTTTAGTAGTGGCAGATCCGCTAAAAGGGGTGCTGGCCTTGACGTTAGTCTTGGGCATTACCATTTTTTTGCAAGGCGTGATTCAAGTGTCCATTGCATTTCAAATGCGCCGGATTTCACCTAACTGGGGATTGATGCTGGTGAGCGGAATCATCGGCATTATTTTCGGTATTTTCCTTTGGTCTAACTTTCCGTTTGGCGCAGTTTGGCTGATTGGCACTTTCATTGGAATCAATCTCTTGTTTGATGGAATTTGGATGCTGACTCTGCATTCAGGACAACGACGCACTTCACAGTAGAGATTCAGAGCCGCACCGCACACAGCACAACAAGTGGTATGCGTTTGTCGAGTGTGCCTCACAGTTTGACACTCCGAATTTTAGATTTTAGATTTTAG
>CAZZZY010000323.1:0-6930 GCA_964658545.1 uncultured Acetobacteraceae bacterium
TTGTACTAGTTAATAGGGCCACTTCCAATCGCGGATTTCCGGCATATCGTCGCCGTACTTCTCAATATAGTGCTTATGCTCGATTAGCTTATTTTGCATCTCCTGTTTGACATAAGCTGCCCTAGATCCTAGTTTTGGCACGCGCTCAATTACGTCCATTACTAGGTGAAAGCGATCGAGATCGTTAAGCACAACCATATCAAAGGGGGTGGTGGTAGTTCCTTCTTCCTTGTAGCCACGCACGTGCAAGTTATCATGGTTGGTCTGGCGATAGGTTAGGCGATGAATTAGCCAAGGATAGCCATGAAAGGCAAAGATAATCGGTTTGTCTTTGGTAAAAATAGTTTCAAAGTCTTTTTCGCTCAAACCGTGGGGATGTTCGCTTTTTGGCTGTAGTGTCATCAAATCGACTACGTTCACCAGCCGCACCTTTAAGTCAGGGAAGTGCTGGCGTAGAATGTCTACAGCTGCTAAGGTTTCTAAGGTGGGAATATCCCCAGCACAACCCAGTACTACATCTGGTTCGCCGCCTTGGTCGTTGCTTGCCCATTCCCAAATCCCGATGCCTTTGGTGCAGTGTTTGATAGCAGCATCCATATTTAGGTATTGCAATGCTGGCTGTTTCCCAGCGACGATGACGTTGACATAGTTGCGGCTTTTTAAACAATGGTCTGTTACTGATAGCAGAGTGTTGGCATCGGGGGGCAAATACACGCGAACGATCTCTGCTTTCTTATTGATTACATGGTCGATAAAACCGGGATCTTGGTGAGAAAAGCCATTGTGGTCTTGCCGCCAAACGTGGGAGGTGAGTAGATAATTAAGGGAAGCAATCGGTCTACGCCAGGGAATATGTCTAGTAGTTTTCAGCCATTTGGCGTGCTGATTGAACATCGAGTCAATGATGTGGATGAACGCCTCATAACAGGAGAAGAACCCGTGCCTTCCTGTGAGGAGGTAGCCTTCTAACCATCCTTGACAACAAGTTTCGCTGAGAATTTCCATTACCCGACCGTCGGGGGAAAGGTGGTCATCTTCAGGGAGGGTCTGGGCTACCCAATCCCGGTCTGTGACTTCTAACACAGCATCCAAGCGATTCGATGCTGTTTCATCGGGGCCGACGATGCGGAAATTGCGGGTTTCTTGGTTAAGTCGCATGATATCCCGGAGGAATTTTCCGGTAACTTGGGTAGCTTCCGCGATCGCTTTCCCTGGTTCAAAAACATCTACAGCATAGTCTCGAAAGTCGGGTATATTGAGGTCGCGTAGCAAAATACCACCGTTGGCGTGGGGATTGTCACCCATGCGTCGATGACCTTTGGGAGCCAGTTCTGCTAATTCAGGAATCAGCTTACCTTTGCTGTCGAAGAGTTCTTCTGGTTGGTAACTCTTCATCCAATCTTCGAGGAGTTTCAGGTGTTCTGGCTGTTTGGCGATGTTGCTTAAGGGAACTTGGTGCGATCGCCAATAACCTTCGGTTTTTTTACCATCCACTTCCTTGGGCCCTGTCCAACCTTTGGGGGTTCTCAACACAATCATCGGCCACTGGGGACGTTCGGTGAAACCATGTACGCGGGCTTCTCTTTGGATACTTTGAATTTCGGCGATTACTATATCTAAAGTCGCCGCCATCTGCTGGTGGACATCTGCGGGATCGTCACCTTCGACAAAGTATGGTTTGTAGCCGTAGCCTACCAATAAGCTTTCTAATTCCTCATGGCTGATGCGTGCCAATATTGTGGGATTGGCAATTTTATAACCATTTAAGTGGAGGATTGGCAGTACAGCCCCATCATGCACGGGGTTAAGAAACTTGTTGGAATGCCAACTAGCGGCTAAAGGACCTGTTTCAGCTTCGCCGTCACCCACCACAGCAGCAACGATTAAGTCAGGATTATCAAAGGCTGCACCGTAAGCATGGACGAGGGCATAACCTAGTTCCCCGCCTTCGTGGATGGAACCAGGGGTTTCCGGTGCAACGTGGCTGGGAATACCACCAGGGAAAGAGAATTGTTTGAAGAGTTTCTGGATTCCTTCAGCATCCTGGGAGATGTTATGGTAATACTCAGTGTAAGTGCCTTCTAAGTAGGTGTTGGCTACTAGTCCAGGGCCTCCATGACCAGGCCCAGCAATATAGATGGTGTTTAGGTCATATTTTTTGATCACCCGATTCAGGTGAGCATAAATCAAGTTCAGCCCTGGTGTTGTTCCCCAGTGACCCAACAGTCTGGGTTTGACGTGTTCCAGCTTTAGCGGTTCTCTCAGTAGTGGATTGTCGAGTAGATAGATTTGCCCAACGGAAAGGTAGTTAGCTGCACGCCAGTAGGCGTTTAGTTTACGTAATTCTTCATCTGTTAAAGGCTTTGTTTGTGGAGTTGCTGCTAATGTCATTTCGACACTCCATTACAAAAAGGATGTTGACGGGTTCATCAGTACGCAATTATACTTTATTTCAAGATGATGGCCATCTAACCCATGATGAATTTTTGCAGAAGCGAAATCTTTGTATTTATGCAATGTCTAGTGGGTAGGTCGGGAGTATTGCTACTACTTTTTTCTCCGATAAAACCGGACAAGCAAGTTTTCTAAGCGTCGGGATGAGTGCAAATCCTAATAGACTAGGACTTACGCACTGTACAAAATAACTATCTTGTGCATCGACGTAAATACGTTGTTTCAGGCTTTTGTCAAGCACCATTAATTGGATGCGTAGGCGTAGCCCGCCGCAGGCATCGCAAAAATATAATTGGAAAATCGAGCTATAAGCCTTGAAAACTATACCTATTATTTTGGCTTTTCTGTCAATGCGTAAGTCCTACCACAGATCAAAAAGCTTCTGAAAATTCTAAGTTGCGATCGCAGCGACTCAATCGACTTAAATCCTATGCAGTGATGGGGGAATGTCCACCTGATGAATTTCTGCAAGAATGCCTTAGTGACCCAGTGCTGAAGATTCAACTTAAACGAATGGCTTCGCTTAAACTTTGGTAAATATTCTCATGCAAAAATAAGCAACAAGAAGCAATATCTGACAATTCCTGAATTTAAAGCAGTGAACGTGTAGTAAAATTTGCTCACCTCCGTCAAATGGAATATGGCTTTAGACAACTCCTATCAAAATCTCCGAGGCCGTAACTTTAAAGGTAGGAAAGACCTTGCGGGTGCAAACTTCAGCTATGCCGACATCCGAGGGGCAAACTTCACCAACGCTAATTTAACCGGTGCAAACTTCAGTCATGCCAAAGCTGGACTGCAACGACGTTGGGCTTTTTTTTGGTAGGTGTTTCCTGGCTGGTATCTGGAGTTTCAGGATTTTTATCAACAGCGTCCTGATGCACAAGTATACCAAGCAAAGTACTAGTCCTGAAACGTGTAAAGGTTTTTTACAAAACTACCCATGTCCCACTATCTTCCCACCTAATTTTGACCCGAAAGCAGCAGTGATGGTGTTGAAAAAATAATAGCTAGACAGATTGCGACGCTGGCAAATGCACTAATGATTTTGTGAGATGTTGAAAAATTTTTCATAACCCCTCGATAGGGCGATCGCTCTTGGGTGATTGAAGGCAAGCAGAGAATCGCAAGGACGTTAGATAAGTGTCGTTACGTAATTTTTCAATATAGCAGGCAGTTGTTCCCTGCTTATTTCATGCGTAACTACCTGTAGCGTTAACTTCTCAGCTTGTTCTTCTGTTATTTCGATATCGTAATCATTCGCATTTAAAAAAGTCACCATAGCAGCAAAAGCAGTGCGTTTGTTACCCTGCTCAAAAGCGTGATTGCAAGCTATGTGAAATAGGTATGCAGATGCCTGTTTATAGATCGTGGGATGTAAATACTCTCCGCAGTAAGTTGCTTGAGGCGAGTAAAGAGCAGAGTCCAGCAAGCCTTCATTAATTATGTTTGATGACTCGCCAGTTTCACTGACGAGTTCATCATGTATACGGATTACGTCCTCTTTTTCAAGGAATTTAGGATGCTGCAAGTCTCTTGTAAACCGGTTCCCATTTTTTCATTGTTGATAGGAAGATTAACATAATTTCTGATTCTTGAGGACTTATGTCTCCTAAATCGAATGCGTTAACCTCTTCTTGCGAGAACGCGTTGACTCGTAACCCTGTTTCAATCAGTGACTTTAATCCATATTTTAGAGTTTCTAGGGCAACATAATTGCCGTCTTTTTTGGGAGTTTCAGGGCTAACTGCGTTTTTCACTTCCTTATATATAACAACGCAACCAGATGTTACCTTTTTGATTGCTTCTCTTCTGTTGTTTCCTAGAAATAAATCCCAGTCTACCTCTAAAATTTCCTTTAAAAGGAAAATAGATTTCACAAAGTACAGTAGTACTGCTAACTCCCCTTTGCTCTCTGTTGCGCTAATTTTGTCAACCAGCTTCAAAAGTCCATTAAGTTTTTGTTTAAACTGAGCTATCTCTTGCTTAAGTTCATCCTGCGAGATACCTCTAGTGTTAGCTAGTTCGACTAATTCGGCACTGACCTCATGTTGTGCATTCGGAAAATGCAAGCATTGCTCAAACAACTCTACTTGTGCTTGAAATGTTGAGATTGTTTCCTGTGTGAGCATGAAGCCTTGTGTCATTGCCTTACGACCCCTACAGCCAGAATTAGCTTATTCACTTCTACTGCCCAGATAAACCCTTTGACCTTACTAGGGATACAGGATTGTTGTATCTCTGGGATATATCCACTATATCTATAGTACTTGTATATCTCTAGTCTTAAAGAGTGACTTTTTTCGGCTTCGGTTCTGAAAAATTTTTCATCAACCCGCCCCCATTCTTCGACCCCATGAAAAATTTTTCACTCTTGTTACATCCCTGCCCCCAAAACCTGACAAGAGTGAAAAATCATTCATGATCTTGGCAGCATCATCTACAGGGTTGGGGGTTGGAAGAGTGAGCGATCGCTCTTACTCTACTAGTACAGCTTGGCGGAAGTCAGCAGACCATTAAAAGCTATGAAAATTCGGTGGAATACAAGGCTTAAAAATGGTCTGTGTATTTACGCCGCACGGTACTAGTGTAAAGGGACAGGTAGTGCGTTCCCCAAAGGGGTTGGCGCAGGCATCGCCTCAACATCGCTTACATATTTTCTGCGATCGCACATTCAAGACGTGTCAGAATTTGTGATCCGATCGCAATTACCGCAGTCCTATGCCCAGCGATTTACGCCATCTTGCTCTGATGGACTTCCTGCTAGAACACTTTGAGGAAATTCCCGAAGAATGTCTGAATATACTCTTTTCCCATCGGGCGATGGCTCTGCCCGCCGCAGGCATCGCATCACCAAGTCCTGCTACTTTGCCTAATCCTGTAGGGGTTAAATCATTTTCCCGTCGAAAGCGTCCCAAAAAAAGACTCAGGCTTTCTCCTTCATAGGGTTGAACTATAAACAGCCAAGGCTCATAAGTGTAGCGACCATCCAAATTATTTACAGCAGTTTTGAGAGCGAGTTAACACCCAATCAGTCCTTATTAGGATGAAAAATTCCAATACAACCCGAATTGATATTAATCGCAAAGTACTAGTTTTCACTGCTTTTTTGCTTGCTCAACTCCTGCACTAACAATTGCACTCCCAAAGCCAACAAACCAATTGCTACTATACCAAATATCCCACTTCCTAAAGCAATTACACCGACAACTAAAGTCCGAACAGCAGAAGAAATCTTAATTACTAATGGATTAATTGAATGGACAGGTTTAGTAGCAAAATTTGTAGCGATCGCAATCATCAGCGAATACATTGCATATCCCATTCCTCCAGAAATTACCGCCCCAATTAGACAGCGTAACGGACTCGCTGCCGCTTCTATTTTAGTATCTGTTTGTGGTGTTAAATGTTGGTCATCCATACAATTTTAGATTTGAGATTTTGGATTTGGACATTAGGTAATAATTCTTGTCTATTCCCTATGCTTTATTAACGGAAAAGAATTATTTAAACAGACGATGCCAATTTAATACCATGTGTGATTGTCCGAGTTACAAACAATTCTAAATCCTGATCAAGAATTGCTTCCCTTACTTGCAGCAAAACTAGTTCTGCCTGCTGTTGAGACTCAAAAAGAGCAAATACTGTTGGCCCAGAACCAGACATCATTGTTCCTAAAACACCTTCTTGATTTGCAAACACTTCTCGCAGTTGTAAGACTTGGGGATAGGCTGGCAATACCACACGTTCTAAATCATTGTGCAGTTTTTGGGCAATTTCTCCCGCATCTTTATCCAGGATAGCTTTTACTATTGCTCCTGAATGAACTGCATTAGCACGCACTGCCAAGTTATCGCTATCTCTAATGTAAGAATTACCAAACTGCTGTCTATAGGTTTTGTATGCCCAAGGCGTGGAAACTTCCAGACTGCGGTATTTCCCCAATACTATATATATGTTATCTAAACTTGGCAGGGGAGAAAGTTGCTCACCCCTACCTGTTGCGATCGCAGTTCCACCTGCGATACAAAAGGGGATATCTGAACCAAGTGTGCCTCCCAACTCCTCTAATTCTGACTGAGTTAGTCCCAACTTCCACAG
Organism: uncultured Acetobacteraceae bacterium; assembly: GCA_964658545.1. GTDB lineage: Bacteria > Cyanobacteriota > Cyanobacteriia > Cyanobacteriales > Nostocaceae > Nostoc. The sequence goes on from CAZZZY010000323.1 coordinate 6,556, forward strand.
TAAATCCATACCCACCAACACAGCTGCTGCATTCGTCGAACCCCCAGCCAAGCCAGCCGCTACAGGAATCTGCTTATTGACGGTAATCTCCACACCCCCATATTTAGCAAAAGCTTCAGGAAATTGCCTGACCATTAATTCTGCTGCCCGGTATGCTAGATTACTTTTATCTGTCGGTACTTGTGGGTGGTTGCAGTGAACGCGAATGCTTTCAGTGCTGATGGAACGCACATCAATTTGGTCTGAAAGTCCAATACTTTGAAGTATCATGGCTAACTCATGATAGCTATCGGGGCGATCGCCAATGATTTCCAGATACAAGTTGATTTTGGCAGGGGCAATAAGGCTGATGGAAGGCATTTTCTGGGAATGGGG
>CAZZZY010000324.1:0-6905 GCA_964658545.1 uncultured Acetobacteraceae bacterium
GCAGGCAAAAGTAACGCCCTTGAAGGTTTGCGCTTTCTGTCATGGCTAGCACAAGGGCAAAAACTCTCCAGCATTCAATATGCGGTGAATAGTGCAGAGCGCGTTGTACGCGGTCGAGTAAATGACTTGTGCCATCGGGGAGAGTCAAATTTTACCATCGGTTGCCGTTTAGACTACCCAGACTGGAACCAACTCGATATAACCCTGAATGTGCGTGACGGAGAACTGCACATCAGTAGTGAGCGAATCGTTGGCTCGACAAGTCAAGTCCCGCTATATGACCTAGATCAGCCTTCTCAAGGAGTAGAGACTGATGTTGGTGTCGCATATAACAACTTTACAAAAGGGAAGAACAAGCCACGAATAACGTGCAGCGATCAGATGGCTATATTCGTGCAATTAGACACCCCAGCCCATTTTGATGCAAAGTACCCCAAATCCCAAAAGATAATTCCTGAAACCGTCCGTGAATATCAACGAATTTTAAAGAACATCCTGTTTCTAGATCCCGTTCCCGCCAGAATGCGCGAGTACAGCTTCAAATCTGATCAGCGATTACAAGAAGATGGTACCAATCTTTCCAGCGTCCTGTATCGCTTGTGGGAGAACCAAGCCGAAAATCAACAGGCAATTCTCAACTTTATCCAGAGTCTACCAGAACAGGCTATAGATGGGCTAGATTTCCTTTTCGGCCCACGGGATGAAGTCATGGTGCGACTAGCAGAAACCTTTGGCAATACCCGTCGCTATTGTGAGGCGGCATTATTATCCGATGGGACATTGCGGGTGTTAGCGATCGCGGCGGCTATGCTATCGGCACCCGTTGGTAGTTTAGTGGTAATCGAGGAAATCGACAACGGCGTTCATCCCAACCGCGCCCAGCATCTACTCGCCAGCATCCGGGATATTGCCGAGCGGCGGAAATTGCGGGTGCTGCTTTCTACCCACAACCCAGCCTTAATGGATGCCTTACCCGATGCTGCCCTCGGTGATGTAGTATTTTGTTTCCGCAATCCAGAGTCAGGAGATAGCCGCCTTGTACGGCTTGGGGAGATGTACGATTTCCCCAGTCTGATATCTCAGGGGCCGCTCGGTCAACTCGTAACTGCTGGGGTAGTGGATCGGTTCGTCAAGTCGCCGCACACACCTGAAGACAGAAAACAGCAAGCTATGGAATGGCTGTCTCGTTTGCAGGAGTACGGCAATGAGTAGTATCTGCCTGATAGATACCAGCATATTCCTCGAAATACTCAACGTCCCCAACTATAATCAGCATAGAGCATCAGTCCTCCAAGATTTTCAGACCTATGCTCAATCTGGCTGTACTTTTTTGTTGCCTATGGCGACGATCCTCGAAACAGGCAACCACATTGCCCAGAACGGTGACGGCACAATGCGAAGGAAAACCGCCAAACGTTTTGTTGAAGAAGTTAAAAAAGCATTCACAGGCGAAGCTCCCTGGAAACCGACTACATTCCCGAACACCGCAGAGATATTGGAGTGGATTGACGACTTCCCCGATCTGGCTGGCAGAAATAAAGCTCCTCTTAAGTCAGAAGGAACCAGCTTTGGAGATATGAGCATCATTCAGGAATTTCGTAAGTCCTGTAATCTCTTCCAAATGAGTGAAGTGTTTATCTGGTCACTAGACAGCGATTTACAGAATTATCACCAAAGGGGAAAATAACTTAACCATCTCTAAGGATTGCTCAGAAGCGATCGCCGCGTCAATCTGCCCCTTATTTACTGCATAAAAATTCAGAGATTATCTTACCTGTATCTCAGTAAGCTCATACTCATTAACAATCTCGCTTGGACTCATACCCCATTTTTGGGAACTTGCACCTCGCTCAATACATTATTTCTACTTTAAAAACTCCATCACTTCTTGTATAACATCGGCTATATATGGCTTTTCGCAAGCAATTACGTTGTCAAAAAGATGTTTATGGTGCGGGAAGCTAGGCAAGTTGGGAAAGTGTGGTGTACTGTCATAACGAAATATCAGATTATTTTGCTCATCTTGAAAGTGATAGCGGTAATCGATATATGTAATCTGATTATCTACAATAACAAATGCTTCACTGACTGCCAGTAAATATCTAAGAGCGAAACGTATCCTAATGCGGAGATTAGCTCTTTCTGTCGTTAAAATAACTGCACTATATTCCTCAATATATGTGTTAGAGCAGTTGACTAAAAGTTGCTCAATTTCATCTAAATAGGCTTGGATAACTTTACGCGACATCTCTGAGTTTGCTTTTTATCTCTTGGTGTAGAGCTAGATAATGCTGGTAGTTTCCTGCCCATTCTACAAACACTTCATCGTCAGAAGTTTCTCCTTGGGTATATTTTGCAAAAAATTCTTCTGAATTCATTTGGTACTTTATTTCATAGGTATTTAACTGTTTGGTAAGGGCAATCAACGCATCTAGTGGAGACGTATATTCGATGATTTGTTTACGCATTGATTTCTCCATTAAACTTCATGTTTTAACTGGTCAGGTAAATTTAGAGCATACGCTGTCTTTTTCAGTTTTTAGTTTCTGGCTCTAAAAACATGATATGTAATTTTTGACGAAATGCGCGATGGCGTAACCGCCCTTTCCGGTGGCGTAGTTCACCCGCGAAGCCGATCGCTATGCTCTTGTTGCGGAATAAACAGCCCGTGGAATTCTAACTGGAAGTCAAAATAAATACTGAATATAATGTAATTGAATTGACAAGAGCTTTATTAATTTAATGAGCCAGTTTACATTCCTCCAAGTTGAATTCCCCGCAATTTACGAATCCGCAAATAAAGCTTTTAGTGCAGTATATCCCGACCCCCGCACCGCCTGCTTTTATGCCCGTCGTGCCTTGGAGCTAACCGTAAACTGGTTGTATCAATACGATAATTCCCTAGAACTGCCCTATCATGACAACTTGAGCGCCCTGATTCATGAACCCACCTTTAAAACTTTGGTAGGCGAGGCAGTATTTAACAAAACACGGGTCATCATCAAACTGGGTAATCAAGCAGTCCACAGCGCCAAACCTGTCCCCATCAACGATGCCATAAACGCAGTACGGGAATTTTTTCACGTTGCTTACTGGTTAGCACACACCTACGGACGCAGCAGCAAACCAGAACCGGGGCTGACCTTCAAACCGGAAGCACTGCCCAAAACTGCACCAGTGCCTAAACAAACCATTGAGCAACTCCAGAAACTGGAAACCCAACTGCGGGAGCGCGATGAAAAACTCTCCACACTTCTCGCTGACAAAAACGCACTGGATGAAGAATTAAAGCGATTACGGGCAGAGATAGCAGCAGCCAAGAAAGCCAGCACCACCCAACCAGATACCCACGACTATTCTGAAGCACAAACCCGCGACATCTTCATCGACCTGTTGCTAAAAGAAGCAGGGTGGACACTCGATCAATCCCGCGATCGCGAGTTTGAAGTTACAGGAATGCCCAACACATCAGGCGAAGGCTTTGTAGACTACGTACTCTGGGGCGATGATGGGAAACCCCTGGCGATCGTAGAAGCCAAGCGCACCCGAAACGACCCCCGCATCGGGCAGCAACAGGCTAAACTATATGCCGATTGTCTAGAAACGCAGTTCGGTCAGCGTCCAATAATCTTCTACTCCAACGGTTACGAGCATTGGCTGTGGGATAATACCAATTACCCACCGCGACAGGTGCAGGGATTTTACAAAAAAACCGAATTAGAATTGCTTGTACAGCGCCGGACTACCCGCAAGTCCTTAGCAGAAGCCACCATTAAGGCTAGTATCGCCGAACGCTATTATCAAACTCGTGCTATTCGCCGTGTTACAGAAGCATTCGAGACTGATAAAGACCGTAAAGCACTGATAGTCATGGCGACAGGTGCAGGGAAAACTAGAACTGCGATCGCATTGGTAGAGATGTTGATGCGTTGTAACTGGGTCAAACGCGCACTGTTTCTAGCAGACCGTGTAGCCTTGGTAAATCAGGCAATAAATGTATTTAAGAAACACCTCCCCGATGCCGCACCAGTTAACTTGGTGACAGAGAAAGATACCGAAGGACGAGTGTTTGCTTGCACCTATCCCACCATGATGGGGTTAATTGATGATACCCGCGACGGGCAGCGTCGTTTTGGCGCAGGGCATTTTGACCTGATAATTATTGATGAAGCCCATCGCTCAGTTTTCCAGAAATACCGCACCATCTTCAACTACTTCGATTCTCTCTTACTAGGACTAACCGCCACGCCCAAGGATGAAATAGACCGCAATACCTACGGACTGTTTGACCTAGAAAACGGCGTACCTACCGATTCCTACCAACTTGAAGATGCTGTAAGTGATGGCTTCCTAGTACCACCCAAAGCTGTATCAGTACCGCTTAAGTTTCAACGCCAGGGGATTAATTATAATGAACTTTCTGAAGCAGAAAGGGAAGAATGGGACGCTCTGGAATGGGATGACGAAGGCAACGCACCGGAGCGCGTGGAAGCAGAAGCAGTTAACAAGTGGCTATTTAATCAAGATACTGTAGACAAGGTGCTAGCGCATCTGATGACCAGAGGGCTGAAAGTTGCTGGTGGCGATCGCCTGGGGAAAACTATTATCTTTGCTAAAAACCAAGATCATGCCAATTTTATTGGTGAACGCTTCAATCTCAACTATCCGCACTTTAAAGGTGAGTTTGCCCGCGTTATTACCTTCAAAACCACATATCCCCAAACCCTAATTGATAGCTTTTCCAACAAAGATAAAGAACCCCATATTGCTATCTCAGTGGATATGCTTGACACTGGGATTGACGTACCAGAAGTAGTTAATCTGGTGCTGTTTAAACTTGTACGCTCCAAAACCAAGTTCTGGCAGATGGTAGGACGGGGAACCCGTCGCTGCCCCGATTTATTTGGTGTAGGACAAGATAAGCAATTTTTCTACTTGTTCGACTATTGCCAGAACCTGGAGTTTTTTCAGCATAATCCAGAGACGACTGATGCCCCAATAGGTAAATCCTTGGGCAAGCAGTTGTTTACTGCGCGATTGGAGTTAATCACAGAGCTAGATAAAAAGGTCGTTGAGGTTGGCAGTACCACAATCAAAGCACCTCAAGTCTCCGACTCTGAACCAAAGACTGATGCAGAATTGCGCCACCAAGTGGCTAATCTACTTTACACAGAAGTTGCTGCCATGAATAGCGAAAACTTCGTAGTACGCCCTAAGCGACGACTGGTAGAAAAATATGCTAGTTCCCAAGCATGGGTATCGCTATCCGATGAAGATTTTACCGCACTGAGCCAAGAAGTAGCTGGTTTGCCCTCCCAATTGGAAGCGGAAGCAGAAGAGACAAAAAGGTTTGATGTTCTCGTGCTGAACTTGCAATTAGCAATTCTGCGATCGGAGCCTGCCTTTGAGCGTTTACGAGAACAGGTGAAGTCACTTGCCTCTTTGCTAGAGGAGAAATCAGCTATCCCATTAGTACGGGAGCAGTTGCCTTTGATCCAGGATGTACAAACCGATGAGTGGTGGCAGGACGTGACATTGCCCATGCTGGAGGTACTACGCAAACGCCTGCGCTTTCTAGTAAAGCTGATTGAGAAACAGAAACGCCAACCCATTTATACCGACTTTGAGGATGTGATGGGGGATGAGATCACAGTGGAGTTACCTGGCTTTACATCATCGGATAACTTTGAGAAGTTCCGAGCTAAAGCAAGGGCTTTTTTGCGATCGCATCAGGATCATGTAGTTATCTTCAAACTGCGGAAAAACTTGCAACTGACTTCATCCGACCTGTCCGAGCTAGAGAGCATACTGGCACAGAGCGGTACGGGTGAGGCGGAGGATATCGTCCGTGCTAAAGAACAGTCACAGGGTCTGGGTTTGTTCGTTCGTTCCTTGGTGGGGCTAGAACGTGAGGTAGCTAAACAGGAACTCGCTAGGTTCCTATCTGGAAAAAAGCTTAACTCTAATCAAATTGAGTTTGCAAATATGATTGTGGACTACCTAACTGAACATGGCGTAATGGATGCTGCGCTCCTATATGAATCCCCATTTACTGACATTACACCACAGGGGCCAGATGGACTATTTACCTCGTCCCAAGTGGACGAATTGGTTTCTCTGCTTGAATCCGTTTCTGCGCGGGCAGTAGCGTAGAAATAAGTTAGGAAAACGTTGAACGCAGGCACGCATCTATGAACTTGCGCCAGCTTCAGCCACGGCAGATCCTACATCTGGTTTGGCTTCCTTCGCCTTCTTTTCAAAAATTTGAATTCCTGCGTCAATCACTTCAAAACCGTTTTCTGTTCGTTGGCCAAGCTTGCCCGATACAGCCCCAGCCCAGTCTGCAAATTCCGAGGCGCTAGTTTCAGCCTTCCGCCAGCTTTTGGCATTAACTTGAGCAGTAAAAACTATGCCGTTCTGATCAGTCAACTCGATTGCAACTTTTTTATTCTGAAGAGGTGTGGCTGTTGGTAGTTCGCCACTAAATTTTATTGTCACTTCGCTTTTGACTTCCATACCTTACCCCTGGCTCATCATCAATTTCATTTTTTCGCTCTCTTATTTATCTTGGATTAAGTTGACCACAAGATGCGCGATCGCTTGGCTATCGTAGTTGTTCACAAGAAAAGTGAACGTTGAGCATTCGGCTTGAAACAGAACCAAGACTCAACATTAAAAAAACAAAATCCACAAAAAAAATTTCCCCTGTTTTTGACCCTGTTTTTGCATAAACAACTGATAATTACTCTCAATATGAACCGCCAAAACCGTGATTATTGACACATTTATCAATAAATATTACAGTTTTGGCACTAGTTCCTTGATTTGACTAAATTCGTGCATCTGATAGAAAACCTCGACAAAACATCCATTTTCCCAATTCTCACCAACTACATTCAACATCT
>CAZZZY010000325.1:0-6891 GCA_964658545.1 uncultured Acetobacteraceae bacterium
CAATAATTCCAGAGAGAGAAATCACCATAATTGCGATCGCCCAAAACCACGCTTCGTTCATTGCTCCCGCTTCCACAGCAAAATAAATCGCCATTGGGATTGTCTGCGTTTGTCCTGGAATGTTACCAGCCAGCATCAACGTCGCGCCAAATTCTCCTAAAGCACGGGCAAAAGCTAGCATTGTGGCGGCTACAATGCCGGGTAGTGCTAGAGGTAAACTGATGCGCCAAAAGATTGTGGTTTCATTTGCACCAAGGGTTCTAGCGACTCGCAGCAAGTTGCCATCTATTTGTTCAAAGGCTCCCAGTGCAGTTTTATACATCAATGGGAAAGAAACTGCGGTAGCTGCGATCGCTGCACCATACCAAGTAAAGACGATGGTGAAGTCAAAAGCCTGCATGAGTTTCCCCGCAGGGCCATTTTTGCCAAAAAATAGCAGCAACAAGAAGCCGACAACGGTGGGGGGCAAAATCAGTGGCGCAATAAAGATACCCTCAATCAACGATTTACCCTTGCCACGATATCCCAGCATCCAGTAGGCAGCAGCGATCCCCAAGAAGAAGGTGATAAATGTAGCAAGCAATGAAGTTTTGAGTGATATCCATAGAGGCGATAAATCCAATGGCATAGTTGTCTGGGGAAGAATTAGCTCAACTAACCCATAATTTACCAACTTTAGTTCCAATGTGTTAGCAAAAGTTGGTAAATTATATAACCTTGAACCTCGCATGACTAAAAGTCACGCGATTCTTGTTTCCCAGATCCCTGACTGAAAAACTCTTCGGTCATTAATAGTTAGATGAAAATTGGTTTCCCTGTACAAAGAGAATAAAAGCTCTGAGTTTTCGTTTACTTAAGCGATCGCAATGCGGCCTTGACAAACCTCACCGCAATTGTGACGATTACGCTAGAATTATTAAAGGTTCTTTACAGAGTTTTGCTAATCATACCCAATTCTGTTAAAAAAGCCTAGCATTCAAATGTAAATCTCAAAACCCCCTCTAGAGTTCACCAAAAGCTTCTATGACGCTCCCAATTCGCAACGTCGCAATTATCGCCCACGTTGACCACGGCAAAACTACCCTGGTTGACGCACTCCTCAAACAATCCGGCATTTTCCGCGAAGGCGAAGACGTTCCGGATTGCGTTATGGACTCCAACGCCCTAGAACGGGAACGGGGTATTACTATCCTGTCGAAAAATACGGCGGTTCGCTACAAAGATACGCTAATTAATATTGTTGATACTCCTGGACACGCTGACTTTGGCGGCGAAGTGGAACGCGTACTCGGCATGGTTGACGGATGTCTTCTGATTGTCGATGCCAATGAAGGCCCAATGCCCCAAACGCGCTTTGTCCTGAAAAAAGCTTTGGAAAAAGGGTTGCGCCCCATTGTTATCATCAACAAAATCGATCGTGGACAAACTGACCCCCACGTTGCTGTTGATAAAGTTTTGGATCTGTTCTTGGAATTAGGGGCAGATGAAGACCAGTGTGATTTTACCTATCTGTTTGCCTCTGGTATGGCAGGTTTTGCGAAGGAAAGCTTGGAAGCAGAATCGGTAGATATGCAACCTCTTTTTAACGCGATTCTGAAACACGTTCCACCACCAGTGGGCGACAGCACTAAGCCTCTACAATTGCAAGTCACAACCCTAGATTATTCTGAATATCTGGGACGGATTGTGATTGGCAGAATTCACAACGGTACTATCCGATCGGGACAACAAGCAGCTTTAATTACAGAAGATGGTACCATTGTCAAGGGTAAAATTACCAAATTGATGGGCTTTGAAGGACTAAAGCGCATAGACATGGAAGAAGCAACCGCAGGTTATATTGTGGCAGTGGCTGGTTTCGCAGATGCTTATATTGGGGAAACCATTACTGATCCCAACGAACCGCAAGCTTTACCACTAATTAAAGTGGATGAACCAACCTTGCAAATGGCCTTCTGGGTAAACGATTCGCCCTTTGCTGGTCAAGAAGGTAAGTTAGTGACTTCCCGTCAAATACGCGATCGCTTATTCCGCGAACTTGAAACCAACGTGGCTTTGCGGGTCGAAGAAACCGATTCTCCCGATAAATTCCTCGTTTCCGGTCGTGGGGAACTCCACTTAGGTATCTTAATTGAAACCATGCGCCGGGAAGGATTCGAGTTTCAGGTATCTCAGCCACAGGTTATTTACCGCGAAGTCAACGGTCAACCTTGCGAACCTTATGAACTTTTGGTGTTAGATATTCCTGCTGATGGCGTGGGTAGCTGTATCGAACGCCTGGGACAACGCAAAGGCGAAATGCAAGATATGCAACCAGGTAGTGGCGATCGCACCCAGTTAGAGTTTGTCATCCCCGCCCGTGGTTTGATTGGTTTCCGGGGTGAATTCATGCGGATGACTCGTGGTGAAGGCATCATGAACCACAGCTTCTTAGATTACCGTCAACTCAGTGGCGACATTGAAGCCCGTAACAAAGGCGTTTTAATCTCCTTTGAAGAAGGCGTTTCTACCTTCTACGCCATGAGAAATGCCGAAGATAGAGGAGCATTTTTTATAACTCCTGGCACAAAGGTTTACAGAGGTATGATCGTGGGAGAACACACTCGTTCTCAAGATTTGGAACTAAATATCTGTAAGACCAAGCAGTTGACCAACCACCGCGCTGCTGGTGGGGATGAATTGGTGCAACTGCAAGCACCGATAGACATGAGCCTAGAGCGTGCTTTGGAATACATCGCCGCCGATGAATTGGTGGAAGTTACACCCCAATCAATTCGTCTGCGGAAGATGTCGAAGAAGTTGGCAAAACGGTAAGTTTAGTTACTTAATTGATTCAGAAAGCTCGCTGATGCGGGCTTTTTTATTTTATTAGCTGGGGTGAGCTTATCCATAATATGTGGGCATTGTAAGAAAAGTACTGCTCGGCTATACTAGCAAGTCAAGTATTTAGAGAAAAATTAGGAAGAGCAAACTGTGCCGAACTGCCCATATTGTGATATGCCAATTGATGAAGTATATAGCTTTTGCATTAGCTGTGAACGGCAGGTGAAGTGTATAAAGTGCAGCAATCATTTATTTAGAGATAAGAGCAAGTGCTTTAAGTGTGGCACTTTAATTGACACTCCTCAGCCTCATCTTACTCCTATGAATAGTTTTTCTTTATGAGGCTGTGGATTGCCTAGACGTATCTCCATCTGAACCAGTCAGCAACTATCAGCAACTCCTACTCAACAAGTATCGGCAACAAGGGCTAGAGCTATGATCCTGTGCGATGCAGAAGTCCTTCTGGCTTTTGATGTCTAATCTATTTCACTGTCATAATTCTTCTTGATGTCGGAATTAAATTTCATCATTCTACGATATACTTATAGCAATAAATACTGTTATTGTATACGTAATATAATTAATGGTTCAGTATATGTATGGATATATTAGAGTTGCAGAGCAACAAGGCAGTGAAAAAGAGTTGCAACCTTTAACACAAGGATTTCAACTGCAATACACACATCCTCATGGACAGCTTTATCAAGGTAATTCAATTGATTGGCTTACATCGCTTGATACTGAAAGCGTTGATCTAGTTTTTGCTGACCCACCTTATAACATTAAGAAAGCTGATTGGGACAACTTTGAGAACCAAGAGAAATATATTGAGTGGTCAATTCAATGGATTAGTCAAGCTTCACGTATCCTCAAGTCAACTGGCTCTTTTTATATTTGTGGTTTTTCCGAAATTTTGGCTGATTTAGCGAATAATAATGAAGTCACTGAAGTTCAAGGCTAGCCGTATGTATGGATATAGATGCGAGTATTGCGAAAGAACTGTGAACTGTTCAACCTCGAATTGTCAAGCGCGAGGCATTTAAACATAGAGATGGATTTGCCATCCTCGAAGATGTGACGATTGGTGTTTGTGATACCTGTGGCAATCGGTACTATTCTGCGGATATTCTTCATGCGGTTCATGCTGTTGCAACTGGAGCGAAACCCCCTGAAAGAACCGAACAAATTCCGGTCACTCATCTAGAATCAGCATAATCAACGCCGCGTAACGTTAGCTCCTCAAATTGTTGGTAAAGGCAGATCCCTAGCCAGCAGGTATTATTACAGAAAGCGATCGCCAATTAGCAGCATAGATTTTTTACAGTACGATCGCCCTTGCCGTGCATTTAGTCAAATCTTTGAGTAACAATGAAGAGGACTGAAAAAGGCAATTATCATGACTATTCCTGAAACTACTATTGCAAAATTGCAGCAACTTTCCGAACCACTCCTGCAAGAAGTGACCGATTTCATTGATTTTGTTATCCACAAACATCAAGTTAAAATTGCTGAGAGTCAGCCTGATGAAACGCTTGTGGGAAAATGGTCACAATGGTTTGAGGCTGTGGATTGCCTAGACGTATCTCCACCTGAACCAGTCAGCAACTATCAGCAACTCCTACTCAATAAGTATCGGCAACAAGGGTTAGAGTTATGATCCTGTGCGATGCAGGAGTTTTATTGTGTTTAGTTGATCGGACCCAACCCCAGCACAAGGCTTACCGAACTGCGGTTATGGGTTTGGCAAAGCCTCTTATCACAACCTGGTCATGTCTGACAGAAGCCATGTATCTTGCCCTGCATCGTGGTGCCTGGCAAATGCAAAAACAGTTGGGGCAGCTTCTTTTAGCCTCGATTCTGATTTCTTATTTTATCGAATTGGTCATCAAGACACCTTTGAAATCATTTCAGTTTGATAGAGAAAGTAGCTACGTTATTATTGGCTTATCTAGGTTTGAACAACTTTTAGTTGTTGCACATACTGATAGAGGGGAAAAGATACGAATTATCAGCGCCCGAAATGCTACTCGCCAAGAGAAGAGGTTTTATGAACAAGGAAGTTGAAAACGAAATGGAAGATGAATTACGTTCTGAGTACGACTTCGCTCAAACGGCAAGCGGGGTTAGAGGTAAATATGTTGAACGGTATCGGACAAAAACGAACCTAGTACTTTTAGCTCCCGATGTTGCCCAATTTAAGATTACTGGATGAATACGATCGCGGTGATGCTGAATGGGTCGAAGATGTGCGATAAAAAATTGATGCGGCGATTTTAGCTTCAGACCAAACGCCATCTAACGCCATCTATTGATGGGGAGACATTCGTAAACCAAATTCTAAAGCGGTTTCGACAAGGACATCAGGCGCAAGTATGAGTCGCTACATCATCAACATTCTTGCCAGCCGAGATGAGATATCAATGAAATTGCCGACTACTTTGCCGAAACTAGCCTTGATGTGAGAGAGCAATTTTTTAGCGAATTTAACCGCAAGTGTCAACAAATTGTTGCCTTTCCAAACAAACAGTGGTAAAAGTTACGCAAAAATCAGATAAGACTGATATATTTAAGGTAAATAATTTTCATCTAATAATTGTGCAAGAGCGTAAGGACATTTTTCTGGAAAAATAGTTAAATTGGTTTTGATTTGCACAAAATCAACCGCGCTTTGATAAATATTCTCGAAATCATCCTGTAATTTATTCATTAAATTCGTGGTTAGATGATTATTTAAGTCATATCTAAAAGTTTTAATTTCTCCAATCCAATGACGATAATTTCTTTCATATTCTGCCTGCCAATATTGAAGTAATAATAGATGAATAATAATTTGTCTTAAAAGGCTTTTGGCTTTAGCTAAATCTCTCTTTCCCAAATTGATTAATTCCTCAATTAAGTTTTCTAAATCAAGTTGGTTAAACTGTCTTTGTTTTAATAATTTAATGGTTTCTTCTAACCACAAATTTTCATCAGTTTCATAGAGTTGTTTTAAGTAAGTAGCAATTGTCATATTTTTACCTTTTGAGTACCTAATTATATATCATTGGTTGTTGTGATATCAATTCCATAACGGCGCAAAGCAAGCGCGTAGGTGTAGCCCGTCGTAGACATCGCCGGATTGACATTTTCATCTAGATGAAAGCGAATTCGTTTACTCATTCCACCTCCGTTTTATAATTTCATAATACACAGCAGTCGTGGTTCTTACAAAATTAGAGCAACAAACACCTGTTGGGATTGTTGGGCGTTTCGCAAGCAACGGACGTTAACCGAACCGTATTGAAATTCCGGTTACTCATCTAGAATCAGCATAGTTAACGCTGCGTAAGGTTAGATTCTAAATCTCAAGATGCTACTTGTTCCAAAAGCTTACCCACTTATGCTTGTAACCGAATTATGAAAAATATTAGGTTGACGCAAGGAAAAATTACAGTTCCAGAAAGCATCACTCTAGAAGAGTTCTTAAAACTTCCATACATTGAAGAGTCACCAGCTTGGGAATATCTTAACAAAGAGGCAATTCAGAAACCAATGGGAGGCGCTAAACACAGTTTATTGCAAAAACGTTTAGTTGCAGTGATTGATGCGTTGGGCAGTAACTACGAAGCCTTTCCTGAATTGCGCTGTACCTGTGGCGATCGTTCAGTAGTTCCTGATGTGGTTGTGATCTCTACCAATCAACTCCCACTCGATGAAAGCGGTGAAATTATCAGCAGTGGTATTGATTTTGCACCGGCTTGGGTAATAGAAATTCTTTCCCCGGCTCAAAGTCAAACTAAAGTAACTGGTAATATTTTACACTGTTTGAGAAATGGCAGTCAGCTAGGATGGTTGATTGATCCAAGTGAACGCTGTATTTTCGTTTACCAGCCTAATTCTTTGCCAGATTTGTTAGTAGGACAAGATATATTACCAGTGTTAGAAGATTTGAATTTGACCCTCTCTGTTGATGAAGTCTTTGCTTGGTTACAGAGGATAGCTTGACATTATTACCTAAGTTTAATCTAAAAGATTTTTAAGGGCACAGCACTGCTGTGCCCCTACCTGTGTACTTCATTTACCTGAAAA
>CAZZZY010000326.1:0-6874 GCA_964658545.1 uncultured Acetobacteraceae bacterium
AACTGCTAGGGCTGAGGGGGGGAGGGTAACATGAGTAATGGCATGGTGATGTAACAACTGAATTAAATTTGCACCGGGGAGCAAAGACTCTGGTGTTTCCAGAACTAACATTGCCCCAGAACAAAGGGTCATAAAAATTTCGGAGACTGACGCATCGAAGCTCAAGGAAGCAAATTGGAGAACACGGCTATTTGCAGATATATTAAATAATCGGATCTGTGCCAAGGCTAGGTTGCATAATCCCTGGTGGGTGACTAAAACCCCCTTGGGTTTCCCTGTAGACCCAGAAGTATAAATGACATAAGCTAAGTTAGTAGTCTCAGCCCCACTGACTAGATTTTTCTGACTAAATTCGCCAAAGTCCCTATCCAAGCAGACCACAAGCATTTTCGGAGATCCAAAGTCTACCTGAGACTGGGTAAGTAGCACCGACACCTGGGAATCATTCAACATATAGTCTAAGCGTTCTTGGGGATATGTTGGGTCTAGTGGCACATAAGCACCACCTGCTTTCAAAATCCCCAGCAATCCCACTACCATATCTAAAGAACGCTCAACGCCAATCCCCACAAGAACTTCTGACTCCACGCCGAGAGTTTGCAAATATTGTGCCAGTTGATTGGCGCGACTATTTAACTCACGGTAGGTTAAAACAGCATCTTCAAACACCACCGCCACTGCATCGGGTGTCTGTTCTACCTGTGCCTCAAATAACTGATGGATACATTTATCGAAAGCGACGGGAAACTCCATCACTAGGTGTCTGTAGAGGGATAGTCGCCCCGTCGCTTGGGGCATTGGGCATTGGGCATTGGTAACTTCTTCCCCATGCCCCATGCCCCATTCCCCATGCCCAAAAACTTCATCCCCTTGTGGGTGGAGTTTTTTATCAGTGGGATACTCTGTCTCCGTGTGATTCCACTCCACTAATAATTGATGTCGCTCCGAATCAGTGAGCAGAGGCAATTCCCTAATTGACTGCTGGGGATTTGCGACAATTGCTGCCAGCATAGTCTGAAAATTAAGTCCCATCCGGGCAATAGTATCCGCCTCAAACAAGTCGCTGTTATATTCCCACCACCCCTGGAGTCCCTGTTCAGTCTCTCCCATTGACAAGGTTAAATCAAATTTGGCTGTGACATTCTCGATCTCTAAGGGGGTGAGATGCAAACCAGGCAATTCCAATTTCTTCATGGGTGCATTCTGCCAGGCAAACATCACCTGAAACAGGGGACTATGGCTGAGATTACGTTCTGGACTGCAAACTTCTACCACTTGTTCAAAGGGGACATCCTGGTGTGCATAAGCTTCGAGGGCTACTTGCCGCACTTGAGTCAGCAACTCAGAGAAACTGGGATTTCCTTTGAGATTAGTACGTAGCACTAAAATATTGACAAAAAAGCCAATAAGTGATTCTATCTGTTGATAGTTGCGATTAGCGATCGGGACACCGATGGGAATGTCATCTTGACCACTATAACGGGAAAGCAAGCTCACGAAAGCGGCCTGTAAGGTCATAAACAGAGTCGTTTCTGACTTTTGGCTAAGAGTTTTGAGTTTCTGAGTCAGTTCTGGATCGATTTGAAATTTCCAGATGCTACCTTGGGAAGTCTGAACCGGAGGACGCGGTTTGTCTATGGGCAGTTCTAACAGGGGTGGCGCATCAGCTAACTGCTGCTTCCAATAGTTGAGCTTGGCTTCATAGACTTCCCCACGCAACCACTGCCTCTGCCAAACGGCAAAGTCGGCATACTGGATGGGTAAATCTGGTAAGGGGGAAACCTCTCCCAATGCAAAGGCTTGATACAGAGTAGACAATTCGTGGATGAATACCCCCATTGACCAACCATCAGAGACAATGTGGTGCATGGTTAACACCAGAATATGGGAGTCTTCACCTAGTTGCAAAAGACTTAGCCGCAGTAAGGGACAGCTATTGACATCAAAGGCTTTTTGTGCATCTAAGTTGACTAACCGTTGTATATGGGCTGATTGTTCATTTTCCTCAAAGCCTTGTAAGTCCACAACTGTTAGAGTCACGGTAGCTGTGGGGTCAATGACCTGCACGGGAGTATCATTCACTAACCTAAAGCTAGTACGCAGCACTTCGTGACGTTGCACGATTTCGGCGATCGCTTGCTCAAGGGCAACTATTTTTAGCTTCCCAGTCATCTGTAATGCTGCGGGCATATTGTAGCTGGCACTTTGGTTCTCCAGTTGGTTGAGGAACCAGAGTCTAGCTTGAGACCATGAAAGGGGTAAGTCTTTATCCCTTGGCACTGGTTTGATTGCTGATGTCATCACTCCTGAGCCAGTTTGCAGACGAGTCCAGATTAACTCGTTTAGTTCTGCTACCGTCGGAGATTCAAATAAGCAGCGCAGGGGTAACTCGACTGCAAAAGTCTCCCGCAATCGAGAAATAACTTGAGTGGCTAGTAAAGAATGCCCTCCTAGTTCAAAGAAGTTATCGTGGATGCCGATGATTTCTAGTCCTAGAACTGTAGCAATGATACTAGCTATAACTTCTTCGGTAGGAGTGCGGGGTGGGACAAAGCTATGATCTCCATTCAGTTCCATTGGTGCTGTGAGGGCGCGGCGGTTTACCTTGCCATTCGGGGTTAGAGGTAATGCCTCTAAGCTGACAAATGCTGATGGCACCATGTAATCGGGTAGCTTCTGTTTGAG
The DNA here is from genome assembly GCA_964658545.1 of uncultured Acetobacteraceae bacterium. Taxonomy (GTDB): domain Bacteria; phylum Cyanobacteriota; class Cyanobacteriia; order Cyanobacteriales; family Nostocaceae; genus Nostoc. The sequence continues at coordinate 2,686 of CAZZZY010000326.1, forward strand.
GAAGCGGCGCAGTTCAGTTATATTGGGTTGCTCTTGTTTGGGGACGATATAAGCAACAAGGCGCTTATTCCCTGGTTGGTCTTCGCGGGCAATAACTACTGCCGCTTGCACTTGCTGATTTTGAGCGATCGCTGCGGCAATTTCGTCTAGTTCGATGCGGAAGCCGCGAATCTTCACCTGATTATCGCTCCTACCAAGCAACTCAATGTTACCATCACTGAGGTAACGGGCTAAATCACCAGTTTTATAGAGACGAGAGTCGGGTTCCTCACTAAACGGATGAAGGATGAATTTCTCTTCAGTTAAATCGGGGCGGTTCAGATAGCCACGAGCCAAACCGACACCACCAATATATAGTTCTCCCAAAACGCCAATGGGTACGGGTTGGAGATAACGGTCTAGGATATATATTTGGATATTGGCAAAGGGATGTCCAATGGGTACTAGCTCGTCAACGGGCAGATTGACCCCAGGGTTTTCATAATAGCAACTGTCAATAGTGGCTTCACTAACTCCATAGGAATTAATTAAGCGAGTTTCTAAACCACACAAATGCTGAAATTCTTGATATTCTTTGACATACCAGCTATCGGAACCGACCACCAACAACCGCAGAAAGTGGAGATTCTGCTTGGTTTTTTTGAGATATTCCATCAAGTTCCGCAACACAGCAGGAACAAACTCGGCACAATCAACCGCTTGCTCACGCATCAGCCCATATAGCTTTTCTGGAACCAATAGCGACTCTTGCGGACAGAGAACTAACTTACCACCAGAACAAAGCGATCGCACCAGATCCCCGGAAAACACATCAAAAGAGAAATTAGCCATTTGTAGATGACTACTGGTTCTTGTTCGCAACTGATAGGTTTGTTCCCAAGCGAAATAGGCGTTAACCAGACTGCGATGAGCGATCGCTACCCCTTTGGGTGTTCCTGTAGTTCCCGATGTATAAATGGCATAGACTAAATTTTCCGGTGTCACCTCACTAACCGGATTCTCCCCACTGTTAGCAGAGATCGCCTCCCAGTCTGCATCCAAGCAGACTAGATGGGCGTTGTGCTTGGGCATCTGTGCCACCAACTTCTTTTGAGTCAATAACACTGATATCTGCGAATCTAATAACATGAACTCCAATCGCTCTGGGGGTAATTGCGGATCTAACGGCACATAAGCCCCACCCGCTTTGAGAACTCCTAATAATGCCACCACCATCTCACAGGAGCGCTCGACACAGATACCGACAAGCACCTCTGGTTTTACTCCCAGTCCTTGCAGGTTGTGTGCTAGTTGATTGGCTCGGACGTTTAATTCCTGGTAGGTCATCTGCTGCGTAGCAAACACTACAGCCACCGCGTCAGGAGTCTGTTCTACTTGAGTTTCAAATAACTGATGAATACACTTATTTTGAGGATACTCTACGTGAGTATTATTACACTCAACCAACAAACGATGTTGCTCAGTTGCCCTCAGTAGAGGCAACTTTGAAATTTGCTGCTCAGGATAGGCTACAATCCCCTCTAGCAAGGTTTGGAAATTGCCTGCCATCTGGCTAATTGTGGTTGCATCAAATAAGTCGGTATTGTATCTGAAGGTGCCAAGAAGTGATTCTGTCGTCTCTACCATGTTTAAGACTAAATCATTCTGACCTTCTTCTTGGGGGATGACAAATGGCTCTAGCGCTAAACCTCCCCAATCGGCGATCGCTTTGGCTTTGTTTGACATCGATAAACCGATGACTTCAGTAATCTGCTGCAATTGCAATAGATTAAATGAAACTTGAAAAAGTCCTAATTGGCTGTAATCACGTTTGTGCTGCAATCGCTCAACCAATAAAGTAGAGGGATAATCTTGATGCGCCAGTGCAGCTAATACCGTGGAGCGCACTTGATTGAGAAATGCAGAAAAGCTGGGATTACCCGCAATATTGACTCGCAAGGCCAGCATATTCACAAAAAAGCCCACAATTGAGTCAAATTCCGACCGACTCCTGTTATTCACTGGAGATCCCACCAGAATATCTTCTTCACCTGTGTAGCGGTGAAGCAAAACTACAAAAGCTGCCAACAGAGTCATGTACAAAGTTGCTCCCTGAGCTTTCCCCGTTTCCTTGAGCTTAGAGGTGAGTTCTGTGGTCAAATTGAAGGTATAAGAAGCTCCCTGATTGTTGGAAATTGGCGATCGCTGTTGCTGACTTGGTAGTTTTATTACTGGTAACTCACCAGCTAATTGCTGTTCCCAGTAGCGCCAAAGTTCCTCTCCCACAGGAGTTGCCAGCATTTGGTGTTGCCATTGCACAAAGTCTTGATATTGCCAGTTGACGGGAGGTAGAGAAATCTCTTGACCAAGATTTTCTGCCTGGTACAGTAGGCGTAACTCATCTAGAAGAATTCCAAATGAGAAGCCATCGACAGCAATATGATGGATGGTCAGTAAAAACACATAGTCTTCTGGGGAGCGAGTAAATAGATTTACCCGCAACACAGATCCTTGTTCTAAATCGAATGGTAGCCGATAGGCGGCGATCGCTCTTTTAGTTAACTCATCCCAGTTCCAAGTTGCCGCGTTGGTTTCTTCAAAACAGACTTCTTGGTATTCATGCACCCTTTGCCAGGGTTCAGCCTTTCCTTGACCAAATGTAGTCCGCAGTGTGGGATGGCGAAGGATTAACTGCTGACAAGCGCGTTGTAAAGCGGGGACATTTAAACCAGAGCGGATGCGGACTGTAAAGGCCAGATGGTATGATGGACTCTGTGGTGCCAACTGGTATAAAAACCACAAACCTTGCTGACCGTGGGAAAGGGGATAAGATTTGCCGGAGTCAAAGCGATCGCGTAGTAACTGGAGAATTTCTGTCTTATATTGCCTAATTTGATTCAGCAGTGTGGGAGTTAATACATCTTTGTGACCCTGATAAAGCAGTCTCTCCCCATCAATTGACAATTGGATATTTTGCTGCAATAGGTCTTGGAGAAATTCAACTAAATTCATATCTCACCCTTCAACCAATCATCATCATTTGCATCTATCAAGGTGGCTTCTTGTTCATCCCAGCTTGGTATATGTGATTGACCAACTGAAGCACTCACTTCTATTGCCAAACTAACAACACTGGAGTCTTCCATGAACTTGATAGCAGATACATCTACTTTTAAGTCAGTTCTTAACCGATTCCTCAATTTCACAGCTATCAACGAGTCAATTCCCATGTAATTAAGAGGCTGCTGTATATCTAGTTGGGATGCACTGATCCCTATAGCTTGAGCAATTTGCTCTTGAATATAAGTTGTTAGGAGTGCTTGACTTTCAATTGCAGTCTCTTGTGTCAATCTTTGTAAAAGATCGTGTCGTTGTACCAAGGTTTGGTCTGCTTCTGTTTCGCCCATAATGTTGGAGTGCATGGAAGACACAAAGTTTTTCTGTTTGGTTAAGGGTGCTTACTATACACTTACAGATTCCCGACTATCATAAAGATTTTTGTCCGGTTCACTCTTTAAGATAGCAATGGTAACATCACCTTCAGCCCAACCATCATTGCGATCGTAAAAGGCGCATGAGGTTTTCAATATGATTAAATTTCCCCGCTCCGAGGATTTATTTATTGATAGAGTTCCTTGAAAGTGATTAGAATTTATTTGTTTTCTAAAGGTACTGGAAAACTTAACAATCAGAAAATTACTAAGTTGGCGACGTTTATAAATTTCTAGATCCCAGTCTGCCATGACTGACAGCAATTTATTGTTCAAAACATAAGCAATGATGATATAAAATAACTGGTTGTAACAAATATTGAACTCCACAGAATTGAAGTGTCCTGTATCTGTAATATAACAAGACTCTGGAATAGAAAATTCTCCTTTGATTGAGAAAATATTTTTATTTACAGTTGTCAATTTTTCCGGCGATTCTTTAGATTCTAAATATTGAAAATGAGCCTTTGTCAAATACTTACAATCATCTTTGTAGGGTTCAAGAAAAATATTCAATAAATCTTGACTTACTTCCTCTGTCTTGGTAAATTGCTCGTTGATAACCATAACTGTTCTCCTGAATAAATTAGGGAATATTTATAAAGTAAAAATAAAATTCTTGTAGGGTGTGTTAGGCGCATACTTCGATATGATTTGTCACGATAAATACAATCTGAGCGCCTAACGCACCGTGTTATATAACGGTGCGTTAGGCTAAA
>CAZZZY010000327.1:0-6857 GCA_964658545.1 uncultured Acetobacteraceae bacterium
CTTGTTTAACTTCTGCTAATTTTTGCTCGTAAATAGGTGATAAACGCATAATTAAATTTCTATCCTCCTCGTCTATATTCTGATTGAATTCTAAGGTAGTCTTTAAATTCAATAATAAATCAATTGCTTTGGAACGTAAGGGATTATTTTGGGGAAGTGCTTCTAGTACAACAATTGTTAATAGTAGCTCTACCAGTTTCGCCATCCGCCTTTGGGTGCAATTTCATTGCTTGTAGACTTCAGTCCATGACTTTGAATTAAAGATTGATATTCTGTGCTGCTTGCCCAACGGTCAATTTCTCGCGCCCGCAGTACTGGGACTGGATGGGTTAATTGGGCTGTGCGGGCGGCTTTGACCATTTCGCCTAGTTCGGTCTTGCTAATATCATCGTAAGCGCGGGCTTGGGCAACAAAGGCATCAAGATTTAGTTGGGGCGCTAAGGTGGGGGAACCACCTGCAAGTTTCATCAACACTGACATGACAACTTTGGGATCTTGGGTTGCTAATAATGCGGCGCGATCGCAGGTAAACTCAGCACAGCGGACCCATTCTAAAAGCTGTGCCTGTATCGCTTGAGCAACGAAGGTTCCGACATTGGGCACAATCGCCGCAGCTAATATTAGTAAATTTACAGGGGTCAAATAAACGCTATGGTCACACTTAAGATGTCCTAACTCATGGGCAATTACTGCCTGTATTTCCCCTGGTGTGAGGATATCAATTAGGGAAGTGTGTAGCACCACAAAGGGCTGCTTACCCCGCACAGCAAAAGTATAGGCGTTGGGAGCCGGATGTTGCCGGACGTATAACTGGGGAGGCTCTATATCCAGGATTATACAAGCGTCTAACAACAGCTTGTATAAATCGGGTAGTTGCTGTTCACCCACCAGAACGCTGGAGGCAATATTTTCCACATAGAAAACCTGTTCTGCCATCGGCCCAAGCCAATTTCGCACCAACATATCTATGCCTGGTATTTGCTTGAGTGTTTTGGTAGCTTCTAGGTCTAATGGATGACGAAATGAGTCAGCTTTTAAACCAATCAGCGGGGTTTTGAAGAAGGACATAGTGCAACAAGCTATAAAAAAATACAACTATGGAATCTGGCTGGTTAGATAAACAGCCTCCCACAGTTAGTATAGCGATTTAAGTAGGGGGCAGGGGGAGAAAATTTTACCTTGTCTCCCGTATCTACCGTATCCCCCCACTCTCTTGTGTCACCGTGTCACTCTCAACCGATCAATTTCAACTTGACAGCTTAGTGATGCTGGGAACGATTTCCGGATTTGCTGATGTTTCGCCCACACGCAAGATTTTAGCTCCCAATTGCTGCAACTTCACATCGAGTCGATGATAGCCGCGATCGAGGTGCTGTAATCCCTGAATTGTGGTTTGTCCTTCTGCCGCTAGTCCGGCGATGACTAGCGCGGCTGATGCTCGTAAGTCTGTGCCTAATACTGGTGCGCCAGATAACTTAGGTACTCCCCGAACAAAAGCAGCATTACCTTTGACACGAATATCTGCCCCCAAGCGATTCAACTCTGAGGCATGACGTAAGCGATTTTCAAAGACGGATTCGTTAATCACGCTGTCGCCTTCTGCCAATGTCAGCAAAGCCATGAACGGCGCTTGCATATCTGTGGGAAAACCTGGATGGTATTGAGTTTCAATATCTGTTGCCTTGAGGGTTTCTGCTGGCAGAATGTGTAATTGTTCAGGCTTTTCCTCAATTATTGTCACCCCAATATCCCGCAGCTTGGCAATCACTGGGACAAGATGTTCTGGAGCCACGGGCGATAGGATAAGTTCTGAGCGGGTAATTGCTGCTGCCAATAAAAATGTCCCAGCCTCAATGCGATCAGGAATAATACTGTAGTCAACAGAATGCAACTCGGGGACTCCTTCGACAATAATCCTGCTAGTTCCCGCCCCTTTAATCTTGGCTCCCATCGTGTTACAGAAGTTAGCTAAATCAACTACTTCCGGTTCTCTGGCAGCATTTTCGATGATCGTTTCGCCCTCTGCCAGAGTAGCCGCCATCATCAAGTTTTCCGTTGCTCCAACACTGGCAATGTCTAAGTAAATTTTCGCACCTTTTAATCTCCGGCTGCTACCAGGGATGTAGGCGTTACAAATGCCATGTTCAATCTGTACCTCAGCTCCCATTGCTTGCAGTCCTCGCACATGCAAGTCAACTGGTCTTGCCCCAATAGCACAACCGCCTGGTAAGGGCATCTGCGCTACTCCCAATCTTGCCAGAATGGCACCAATGGCGAAAAAACTCGCTCTCAGCTGGGTAACTAGTTCGTAGGGAGCTTTTGATGTTTTAATTTCGCTGGCATTGATGTCTAAAATATCACCTTGCCGCGTTAAACGTACACCCAAAGCCGATAATACTTGACCCATCCGCTCTACGTCCGCTAATAAGGGAACATTGCGAATCCGACAATCGCCTGGACACAGTAAGGCTCCAGCCATGATTACCAGTGCTGAATTTTTTGCCCCGCTAATTTTCACATGACCTCGCAAAGGATGCCCACCCCAAATTTGCAAGACTGAGGAGTCTGCTTCTGGAGCAATTTTGGCATCTGGTAAGCTGCTAGAAGGATTAATAAGCCTACCTCCAAAAGTAATACGTATTTTATATGTTTGAAGTTGGTTTTGATTCTACAGTAAAGATTCAATTTGTCCACGTTTTAGGGCCAGATCTTGGATGAAAAAATGGTTTTTTTGGGGAAATTTTAGGGCTGATAACAAGCAGTAGCAAGCTTTTTGAGCTTTTTAAAAAATTAACAAAATAAAATAAATAATTAGTCAGTTTAAGCAAAATTAAATACTCAGTAAAATAACTTAAGTGTTCTCTAAAAATAAATGCTCTACTATTGAGTTAATATTTTGATTTGATCTAATCCCCTGAAAAAACTCGTTAAAAATTTGAGATTTTCTGTTTATACTTGACAAATGTAGAATCTGACGCGATAATAATAAAATTGTCGATAAACATAAGTAGCCAGCGGAACTGGCGGAATTGGCAGACGCGCTAGATTCAGGTTCTAGTGCCGCAAGGCTTCCGGGTTCAAGTCCCGGGTTCCGCATATCAATTTGGGATTTTAGATTGCCGATTTTTGGTGAAGCAGCGCGGTCTTATCCCAAAGGAAGGGGCTAGCGCCAAGGGTGTTTACCCCATGAGCGACTGCTGTTAGTGACGTAGAAGCGTTATCCGTACCCCTGCGGGGAAGTAAGCTACGCGTAGCGTCTCCCGTTGAGAGAAGCAATTAATCCAAAATCTAAAATCGTGTTGACCAGTTTACAAAATTCCCTAGTCAAACAAATCCGCAAACTCCACTCCACCAAAGAGCGGCACAAACAGCAGTTATTTTTATTGGAAGGGACACACCTGTTAGAAGAAGCTTGTGCGGTGAATTACCCACTACAAACAGTTTGTTGTACTCCCGATTGGCAAGCAGCTCACCCCTCACTCTGGGAAGAAGCTTGTAGTAAAAGCGATCGCGCCGAAATTGTCAGTAGAGAAATATTGGATGCGATCGCGACTACAGTCCAACCTGATGGTGTGGTGGCTACGGCAAAACGCAGCGATAGCCAAACTCAACTAGCATTGACTGGTTTAGTTCTAGCTTTAGAAACAGTGCAAGATCCAGGAAACCTGGGTACGATGATCCGCACTGCTGCTGCTGCTGGAGCATCGGGTTTGTGGGTAAGTGGGGATAGTGTAGATTTAGACAGTCCTAAAGTTCTCCGGGCTTCAGCTGGGCAGTGGTTTCGCCTAGCAACAGCCGTGACCGAAGATTTAAAAGCTACAGTCCAAAAAAGTCAACAGGCGGGAATGCAGGTAGTGGCAACCTTACCCAGCGCGACTTTAACTTATTGGGATGTGGACTGGCGAAAACCTAGTCTGATTTTACTGGGAAATGAAGGTGCGGGATTGTCGGCAGATTTAGCAGCGATCGCAAATAAACAAGTCAGAATTCCTTTGAGTCCTGGGGTGGAATCTTTGAATGTGGCGATCGCAGCCGCTTTAATGCTGTATGAAGCTCGGCGGCAAATGATTTGTCAGTAATGAATTTTAACTTTTTACCCCTATTTGGTTTTTGTTTTTTCTTCGAGATATTGTTCAATATCAGCAACTGCGTCCTCAAGAGCCGCTAAATTAATATTTATCAAGTCTTGCTCGAGTTCGACTTCACTGAGACTACTGGTGTGCTGTTGGGGGAGTTGTGGGATTTCTTCTTCCTCAGTTGAACTTTCTTGTAAGATATCCTCTAACTGATCAAGGGATTCTTGAAACACTTGATCAGCGACGCGGCGCTGTTGTGGCTGAATTGGCTCCATAATTATTGACTTGAAAATCCTGATTTACTGACCTAACTTTAATTGCACTTCCTACAGATTTAAATTTGGCACTGATAACATCATAGTTGTGTGCTGTATCAACTTTAGCAGTGGTTATCAAGAATATCGATACTTGGCTTTGGTCACTTTTGGCAAGCCGGATCAAATTGTTGGGGCTTGTATTTTTATGAAAGGGAGTAAAAACCAGATTTACCGACACATAGATCAAAACTATTGTTAAAATCCAAATAATTTTCAGATAATTTTCCTACCATAACTCCTATGAGAGAAACTGTCCTAGAGGTTCGCAATCTACAAGTTGAATTCCCCGGTGATGGCAATATCGTCAGAGCTTTGGATGGTATATCCTTTGGGTTGCATCGAGGTGAGACTCTAGGAATAGTAGGAGAATCGGGAAGCGGAAAATCAGTGACAGCCTTAGCTGTAATGGGTTTGTTGCAAACCCCCGGTATAGTTACTGGTGGTGAAATCTGGTTTCGTCCTCAGCAGAATGCCAACCCCATCGATTTGGTAAAATTGCCTCCTGAGCAAATGCAGTTACATCGGGGTGGCGACATCGCCATGATTTTTCAAGAACCGATGAGTTCCCTCAATCCGGTTTATAACATCGGGTTTCAGCTAACAGAAGCGATTATGCGGCATCAAAACGTGTCAGCAGCCCAAGCAAGACAAATTGCGATCGCAGGTCTGCAAGAGGTAAAACTTCTACCTAGCGATGAAGAGATACAGCAGCAGTATACCGAAACTTGGCACACTTCGATAAAGCTCAGTGATCATCAAACCAACGCCAATTTATCTAAACCAGATACGCCAAAGTTGGCCCAGTTGCTTAAAGAACACAAAGAAGCTATGTTAGGACGCTACCCTCATGAACTTTCTGGGGGTCAGTTGCAACGGGTAATGATTGCAATGGCAATTTCTTGCAACCCATTAATCTTAATTGCCGATGAACCAACTACAGCCTTAGATGTGACGGTACAAGCGACTATTTTGGACTTGTTGCGAGAATTGCAGCAAAGCCGTGATATGGCAATGATTTTCATCACCCACGACTTGGGGCTAATTTCAGAAATTGCTGATGAAGTAGCGGTGATGTATAAAGGCAAAGTTGTCGAATCTGGTACTTCTGAGCAAATTTTCAGCAGTCCCCAGCATCCATATACTAAAGGTTTGATAGCTTGTCGCCCCACACTCAACCGCCGTCCCCAAAAATTACTCACCGTTTCTGACTACATGAGTGCAGAAGAGACACCAACAGGACAAGTCGTAATTCAGGCGAAAGAACCCGCACAACCCACAGGAGTCACCACAGAAGAGATTGCTGCAAGATTGGCAAACTTCAATGAGAAAGAACCCCTGCTGCAAATCCGCAACCTGAAAGTTGGTTTTCCAGTGCGCGGGGTGTTTGGTGGTACAAAACGCTATAATATGGCAGTTAATGGCGTTTCCTTTGATGTCAAACCAGGGGAAACACTAGGTTTGGTGGGAGAATCTGGTTGCGGTAAAACTACCCTTGGCAGAACCTTGCTGCGATTAATTGAACCGATGAGTGGTCAGATTATCTTTGAGAAACAAGATATTACTAGCCTCAAAGGAGAACCGTTGCAAAAACTGCGGCGGGAAATGCAAATAGTCTTCCAAAATCCTTTCAGTTCCCTCGATCCACGGATGAAGGTTGGGGATGCGGTGATGGAACCGCTATTAATTCATGGCGTTGGGAAGACAAAGCAACAACGAGGGCAGCGAGTAGCCGAACTCTTAGAACGGGTGGGGTTGAGTGCAGATGCGATTAACCGCTATCCTCATCAGTTTTCTGGCGGTCAACGCCAACGGATTTGCATAGCTCGTTCTTTGGCGTTAAATCCTAAGTTTATCATCTGCGATGAATCAGTTTCAGCGCTGGATGTTTCTGTACAGGCGCAGGTATTAAATCTCCTCAAAGAGTTACAGTCAGATTTTCAGCTTACTTATATCTTTATTTCTCATGATTTAAGTGTGGTGAAATTTATGAGCGATCGCATTTTAGTCATGAATCGCGGTCAAATTGTTGAAGAAGGAACAGCCGAAAGCATCTACTTGGAACCCAAAGAGGAATACACGCAAAAATTAATTGCTGCGATTCCTACTGGTAGTGCGGAACGGTTGCGAAGTCGGCATCTGAGGACTTTATAGAAACAGAATTCAGGAGTCAGGAGTCAGAATGGGCTAAACCTTAGCTATCCGCTAACAGAATGAATTTTGTACGTGTCTATAAACCCAAAGATTTAGGATTGGAAGTTGTCTTTAATCAATTTTTGGGTTGGTGCAATCAACACAGCAATCTTGGTGGTAGATGCGATCGCTCTTAGAGGATATTTGAAAAGTTTTGGGCGAATATAATTCGCTACTACACAAACTAAGTCCGCCTGCGCGGACTAACCAAAAATTGAGGGTTTTAAACTAGGGTGTTGACTTTGTAGGAAAATCGCCCAGAAAAATTCATGCA
>CAZZZY010000328.1:0-6817 GCA_964658545.1 uncultured Acetobacteraceae bacterium
TTTGTCTAAAATTGGACGCATCCAGATGCGTGGTCAGGCTAAGTATTGGGGCAAATCAACTACTTGCACTATTGTTTATCGCAATGGTAAATGGTATGCCTCAATCACGGTTAATATTTTAGATCAAGTTCTGAAACCAGAGATTTTGCCTATTGGGGCTGTTGGTATCGACTTGGGATGTAAATCTGCATTGTCAATTACTGACGGGAAGAATCATCAACAAATAGATGCTCCTAAGTTTTTGAGAAATGCAGAGCATCTAATTAAAAAAGCGTCTAAGGACAAAAGGCGTAAACGCGCTCCAAACAGAAAGAAAAAAATTAAAGCTTCTAGACGGTTCAAAAAAGCCCAGTTAAAAGTTAGTAAGCTGACTCGAAAAGTTGCCTTACAACGCCAGAATTGGGTACACCAAGTTGCAAAAGAAATAGTCAGCAGTAATAGCTTCATTGCAACTGAAAAACTAGAAGTAAAAAACATGACCACTAGAGCAAAAAAAGGTAAACGCAAAAAACAGAAGGCTGGACTAAATAAGTCTATTCTTGACGTTGGTTTTGGTATGCTTCGCAGCACCATCAAATACAAAGTAGACCAGATTGGTGGTGTATTTGTAGAGGTTCCAACCCGTCAAGTAAAACCTTCTCAAACCTGTCCTAAATGCGGACATCAGCACAAAAAAACGCTCGATATACGAGTACATGAGTGTGGTGTTTGTAATTATCTACAGGATAGAGATATTGCTGCTGCCGAAGTTATGCTTTATTGGGCTAAAGGTACTCTACCGGGGTTAGGAACTAGCCTCGTAGACGCTGATCTTGCTAGCTCTACCTCACGCACCCGCAAAAAAGCAGGAAGTATGAGGCAACTAGGAGAAAAGAAGCGTCAAAAATCTCAAAGTAATTTCGCTAAAAATAGGTTAGAGGATGTAGAAACCTCGCTTCTCAGGCGAAGCCAGCTAGAGGTAGTTCATAATGCTGAATTAAATAACGATATTACTGACCAGTAGTAGTTGATTGAGGAAATGGTAGAGATTCAGTCTGGGGCTGAGGCTGAAGTTGAGGCTGAGGTGCAGGTTGAGGATTGAGAAATTGCTGCCAAGTCTTAATTTGCTCTTGCGCCGCACTGTAAGCAGCACTACCGCGTGGAATCGATTTGGCAATGTCAATCCCTTTGGCAATATCAGACTGACCTTGAGAGCGTGCTATTTCTAACAATTGCTGACTCCATTGGTCAATAGCCTGATTTGCATCCATACGTAAGATGCTATTGTTTGAAACCCCATCAGCCAGTCGTATTGCTTCAACTAAGGCTTCTGGCGTGCCAGAAGCTCCTACTACCTGAGCTTTTTTCCAGTTTTCTCTAGTGCGAATTTGTCCTTCCCAGTCATTTATTGCAGCTTGTGCTTCTTGTGAAAGCGCCCTTCCCGACGAGGCAATTGGTTGAGCTGCGTTAATGGCGGCGGTTAAATTTCCACTCTGAGCCAGTTCTTGCGCTTGATCCAAGTAAGGTTGGTCTTGAATTCGCTCAATTTTTCCTATCCAAGTCCGAATTTTTTTCCGTGCTTCTGGATATAATGCACGACCTCTACGGATTTCGTTGGCCTGGGAGATCGCAGCTTGTAAGGAGTTAATATCCTCAAATACTGCTATTTGTTCGGCACGATCTAAGTAAGGTTGGTCTTGAATTGTCTCCACTTGGGCCCGCCAGCGGTCTATCTCTTGCCTCGCTTCTGTGGCCCTGGGATTACTAGCAGGAATGAGTTCCACTTGGGCGATCGCTGCTGTTAAATTATTGACTGTTCCCTCACTAGCCAACATTCTTGCTTTTTCTAGATTGGCAACATCTTCAATTTCCAACTGCCAACGAGCAATGAGTTGCTGTGCTTCGTTATACACTGGTCTGGAAGGGTCAATTTGTTGTGCTTGGGCGATCGCAGCCTCTAAACCAGAAACATTACCTATCCAAGCACTCCTTTTCGCGTCAGCTATGGCAATAAAGTCATCTGTTTCGCCCTGTAGTTTGGTACTTTCTGGAATTTGTCTAGCAATATCCAGTGCTCCATCGGCATCTCGTTTATCTAGTTTTGCCTGTGCCAATTCCAGCATTTTGCGTCCAAATGCGGGAATCGCTTCCTGAGATTTTTGGTAAAGGTAACTTTCCTGCCCAATCGACTCGGCTAACCTGATGGCTTCTAATAAATTATCGACTACTTTACTGTTTGCTAAACTTTCGGCTTTTTCTAACTTATCGCCATCTTCCCGTGCTATGGCAATTAGATGATTTAATTGGTCGTATTTAGTACTCGCCCAGTATTGATTGTCTACGCGCAGCATTTTGGCGGATAACATGAACGCCGATTGCCAGTGCCGTTCCTGTACTTCTGCGATCGCACTGTTGTATGTGGTTTCTGCCTTTGACCAAATCGACTGCCATTTGTCAACTTGTTCATCAACTAATTTATAAGCTGCCACATCTTCAGGTATTTTTTTCGCTGTGGCGATCGCTTCCTCTAAATTTCCTGTTTGGAAACTTTGATCAGCTAGCTTTAAAATATCCCGTGACCATTCTTCGATGAAACGATTAATTTCTTCATGCAATGGGTGATTTTCTGGTAGTTGCTTCACCAGAGCGATCGCTTGCAATAGGTCGTTCACTGTCTGCTTAGAAGCCGCCAACTGAGCGCAGTGTAGGCGCACAGAAGCACTAGCTAGGGGCCAGAAAATCGAGGGGCAATTAGGGGCAGATGGCAACTTGAACAGCATTGCCATTGCCAAGAATCCTACACTGCCGGGAATTAACATTAGTACTACTGACCACCAGACCCAGCTTTTCATCCAGCGTGGCCATTTCCCAGAAGTACTACTGAGTTGGGCTGTTTCTTCTGAATGACTGTTTATAGGTAATCCTTCGGTATCGGTTTTTTTTCGCCGCTTCACTGACTTAGAGGTAGAACCAGTAGGTGGGACACCAAATGGTTGAGTTTCACCGAATTGTTCTGTTCGGGATAATCTTTTGTTTTGATCTGGCTCTCTTTCACTGGCACTTGACCAACTGTCTGGAATATCCCGCTCTGTCATTTCTCACACCAAAATAATTGAATAGCGCTCTCTTTCAGGTTGATAATTCCATTGATGCCATAGTAACTTTCTCGTGATTAAAAAGCTACTTTTTTTGATTATCCCTCTCCACAGAATACCACGATCAATCTGAAAAAACAGTGCCCTTTTATACTTTATCCTGAGATAGGAGATTCAGCTTGCAAATCGGCAATTAGTTGAGCTAAATGATCGCTACTTGCCTGGTAAACATTGCCGCAAAAGTCGCAAGTTGCTTCAGCACCATCATCTTTAACAATCATATCTTGCAGTTCGGCCTCTCCCAAAATTTTGAGTGCCCCCAAAACGCGATCAAAAGAACAACCACAATGGAAGCGCAGCATTTGCCGTTCGGGAAAGATTTCCAGCCCCATATCTCCCAATAGGTCGCTAAAGATTTCAGTCAAATTCTTCCCGGCTTGCAACAAGGGCGTAAATCCTGCCAGACCAGCGACCCGTGATTCCAGCGTTTCTACTAGGGCTTCGTCCCTAGCAGCTTTGGGTAACACCTGTACCAGTAATCCTCCAGCAGCAGTTACTCCCCCTGCTCCCACAAACACACCTAAAACTACGGCTGAAGGTGTTTGTTCGGAATTTACTAGATAATGAGCTACATCATCACCAATTTCGCCAGAAACTAGTTCTACCGTACTAGAGTAAGGATAACCATAACCAATATCCCGTACAACATAGAGGTAGCCACCACCCACTGCACCACCAACATCTAGCTTACCTTTGGCATTAGGAGGCAATTCCACAGATGGATTCCCCACATACCCGCGGACCGTACCATCTACACCTGCATCTACCAATATGCCACCTAAAGGCCCATCGCCCTTCACTCGGACATTGACCCTTGAACCAGTTCGCTTCATACTAGAAGCCATTAACAAGCCTGCTGCCATAGTCCTACCCAGTGCTGCCGTTGCCACATAGGAAAGCTTGTGGCGTTGCCGTACTTCTTCTGTTAAACGTGTGGTGATCACACCTACGGCACGAATTCCACCTTCGGCTGCTGTTGCACGAATTAACTGATCCGCCATGAATAACCTTACATTTCTTAACAAGTTCACATTTTCTATTCTAAGTTCTCTGCTGCTAGAAAAGTGACACGATAATAATCACTGATTGTATTTGCAATATTAGAAATAGCGATGTCTCACATTTAGGCAATCTTAGAAAAATGCTGGGTAATTTTCAACAAAGCCAACTGCGGATCGAAATTGAAGCGCCAACAGATGCAATTCGTCACAGTCTGTTGCATCCGGTACAACTAGAAAAGTGGCTCTTAGGGCAACGCTTTGCACCAGGAATGCCAGAAGAACTGCTTCCCGGATTCCAGTTTACGACCTGGACTGGGCCAGTGGCGATTCATCATCAAGTAGACGTTGTAAAATCCAACTGTCTCCGTTTGCTACTCAGTGGAGGTATTGACGGGTTTCACGAATGGTACTGGGGAGAAGGTTGGGTACAATCCCGCTTGGAAGGGGTTTCGCTTTTGCCCTTGAATTTGGGTCAAACTTTGAGTTTGTTGAGCTTGCGTCAATTTCTGGCAACTCAAGGACCTTGAATGGAGTAGGGAGTTGAGGGGAAAAGGGCAAAGGAGCAGAGGAGAAAAAGGATTTTTGGTACAAGCCCTACTCAAGAATGCGCGTTCTTCTTTTCCTTCCGCTTCCCACTCCCCACCCCCCACTTCCTAATTCAAGAATCAGAAATAATACCTACAATAATTTTTACCAATACAGATAAATCTTCTGGAACTTGATAGCGTTTCTGGTCTTGAGTCACCTGACGATTCGCACGATGATAAACTCCAAAGCGCCAGTCTTCACCAGTCGTAACTGCTCCATATAGAAGTTCAGATGTAGATTTAGTCCATTGGTCAAGTGCTATTAATTCAACAGCGAGTTGAGTAAATCCTCTAACCAAATCTGATTGTTTGGCTTCAATGACTAATAAATTTTGAGGCGCTGCAATATAATAGTCGAGAGTCCCTTTTAGATAATCATTGACAGCAATACAATATTCTATATGGAGTCTCTGATTACTTAAATTGCATACTTCAAATAAAATTGGACTAATTAAAGCTTCCCGTCTCGTAGCTTCATTAACTAAATCAACATGAGAGAAATTACGGCGAAGTTGCTGCTGTAAGAATTGGATGTCTAAAATTTCTGATGATTCAGGTAATGTTAGATTTTTCCTTTCAATAGTACAATTTAATTCAGCTAAAATATCATCAATTGCGAAAGGCAATTCAAAATATCGGCTAAAACTATAAGATTCACCAACTTGGAGAATGCGGCGGGAACTCATAAAAAATCTAAGCCAAATTTATCCTTCTATATTTATCGAAGAAAGGCAGAGGGCAGAGGGCAGAAGGGATTTATCCCTTCTCTGATTGCCAATTGGATTATAAATCCGTTAATCTTTAGCCGTCAAAACTTGATAAACTGTTAATTCTAACTCTGGAAAAATTTGAGATAGAATGCGATCGCTACCAACAAACTCTACTGGTTCGTATAATTCTTCTATTAATGTGAAGACAGTCACTTTGCTCGTTAATGGATCGATAATCCAGTATTCTGGAATGTTGAGAACGTTATACTCAACTCGCTTGGCTCGATAGTCTACAGTCTTTGTTGATTCGCTGACGACTTCTACCACCAACAAAGGAGGTGATTCGTTGAGTTCAATAACTGCTTCTCGGTTTCTTAACTCCCGCCACTGAGGTAATGGCATCACAACAACATCTGGAATTCTTGATGTATCCCATCTGCCAGCACGGGGCGAACGAACACCGATAACCATTTGTTTAGAAGTCCAATCTAACTTTAGCCGGAGAATTTCTAATCGAAAACAAACATTGAGAAATTCTGTTAACGCCCCATGTTGTCCACTTCCCAGACTCATGGGAATTAGTTCTCCATTGACCAATTCGTAGCGGGTATCAGTGCCATCATCATAAGCCAGATACTCTTCAAAGGTAAGTCGTTTAGTAAGTGCTGGGGTTGTAGTCATGGCACGATCATCTGATTTGCCTTTACCTGATTCTAATTCGGTTTTACCACCAACACCGAGCAATTAGCTTCCTCTACAACTTGACTGCTAACAGAACGCTGGACAATTCGCTTCATCCCAATCAACCCACGACTACCAATTACGATCAAGTCAGTTTTGTAAATATTGGCAAGGCGGATAATTTCTTCGGCAGGATCACCAGTGACCAATTCTAACTCATTTGTGACTGATAATTTTTCCTGATATGATTGCAGCTGTTTTTCAAGCTGAAAATAAGAAAATGTTGGGGACTCTGGCTGAGAACGATCAGCAGGTAGTTCCATCTCGGACTCTGGCGTAGGAAATACATGACAAAGAATGATTTTGGCATCTTTTGACAATGCCAAATTCTCTAAAGTCTGAATTACTCGCTCTGCAATTTCCGAACCGTCTAGAGCTACCAAAATATTCTTTAGCACCGCTCTCGTCTCCTATAAGAGTAGACCCCTTATATAAGTATGTAGTGAACTACCTACACTTCCATTCCTCTCTCCTTTTAGGAGAGAGGCTTTGAATTTTACTCCCCTTCCCTTGAAGGGAAGGGGTTGGGGGTTAGGTCTGTATTCTATGCAACTGAGAACCGCTATAAATTATTTTTCTATCTGCTTACTTAAACCTCATCTATGTTGAGAACCGTAGTTTTTGCCCTCGCCCTAAATCCCTCT
>CAZZZY010000329.1:0-6816 GCA_964658545.1 uncultured Acetobacteraceae bacterium
AGAATACTTGTACTACAAGCTTTCTACCCTTTTGAGATGGTAGGTTTATTTCCGCGGTGTTGTACTGGCCTTGGGGAGTAAACCTCAAAGTCTTGCTACAGGTAGATGGATAGTGAATGTACTGCCCTCCCCTGGCTCCGATATGACATCAATTGTACCTTGATGTGCTTCGATAATACAGCGAGATAGATATAGTCCCAAACCACTACCAGAACGCTGGTGTTTACCTTGGCGAAATCGCTCGAATAATATTGCCTGGTCTTGTTTAGAAATTCCCGGCCCCGTATCTTGGATATCAATAGTCACATCTGACGGAGTAAGAAGGCAGTGAATATCTACAGAACCATTATCTGTAAATTTGATAGCATTACCGATAATATTTGTTAAAACTCGCCGCAGTTCGACGCGATCGCCCATGACGGTGCTTGCAGTTTCACCTGTATAGGTTGTTTTTTCTGGTAATACAATGTTTACAGCTAATTCTTTTTCTTCAGCTAAGGGAGTTAATTCTTGGGTAACTTCACTAAGTAATTCCGGAATATTACAGGGAAAAATCTTTAAGGTTTTACAGCCCGCTTCATGACGATAAACTTCTAACAAGGTATTTACCATTTCCAGCAGGTCTTGATTGCTGCCAATCATGGTATCAATGATTTCTTGCAATTGTGGCGAAACTTCACAAAACCTGCCTTCTAGCAATAATTTTAATACGCGGTTGGAAGCTACCAGGGGTATACGTAAATCGTGAGTAAAACGCGAGACAAAATCTGCCCGCAGGTTAGCCATCTGATCCCGTTCGTCGATACTATGTTTAAGGCGCAGGAGCGATCGCACTCGTGCATGTAATTCATCCGGATCGAATGGTTTACGAATAAAGTCATCTGCACCAGCATCGAGTCCTTCCACAACGCTAGACTCATAGTGAGCTGTGAGCAACAAAATGGGGATAAATGGCAACGCCGGATTTTGTCGGACGCGTCGAGTGAATTCATAGCCATCTATCTCCGGCATCATCACATCTAAGAGAATTATATCTGGCGGCGACTGCTCTACCATAGTCAGAGCAATTTTGCTATTTTCCACCAAGTTAATCTCATAGTCCTGATCTTCCAGGACTGCTTCTAAGACCAGTAGGTTGTCAAGAATATCATCGACAACGAGAATTTTATCTTTTTTGACAGTTTTAGTTAAAGACATGGCTAAATAAAAAAAGAAGTGCTTGGCTATCCCTAGCAAATCTAGTCATAGCTTACTTCATTAGCGCTGAGATGATTAAGGATTCAGATTTCCCTTTAAAGTTTCCTAAATTATATTGTTATACCAAAACTCTTGCGGTAGAAACGCTTACAAGACAAGGTTATTTCTGTCTAATGGTAGATGAAATTACGGAAACAACACCAATTGTATTGCTTTTTGTATAAGATACCGAATAGAAGAACGAGATTATTTTAATCTGTACTTTCGATGGATAACAGTAAAATTAAGCAACTATGAGTGAAATCAAGATCCTCCTGATTGAAGATCACAACCTGACCAGAATCGGCTTACGGTCTGCCTTACAAACCCAGCCAGAGTTTAACATTGTTGGTGAAGCAGCCAATGCGGCTGACGGCACAAAGCTTTTGAAAACTCTCAAGCCCGATGTTGCTACTATTGACATTGGTTTGCCTGACATGGATGGGATTGAGCTAACACGCACATTTAGGCAATATCAATCAGACAACGAGGATTATACCACAAAGCTGCTAATTTTAACAATGCAGAATAGCGAACAAGCAGTTTTAGCAGCTTTTGCAGCAGGTGCAGATTCTTATTGCATGAAGGATATCGAAACTGAGAAACTAGTGGAGGCTGTGCAAACGACCCATGCAGGTAGCTCATGGATCGATCCGGCGATCGCAGACCTTGTACTACAACAAATACGCCAAGATTTCCCCGATGGCAGCAAAGGAGCATCTGCAAAAAGAGTCTTGATTGAAGGTATTGATCCAGATACTGAGAAAAGTATAGTCAGCTATCCTTTAACTAACAGGGAGATGGATGTTTTAGAGTTGATTGTCGCTGGATGTGACAATGCAGAAATTGCTAAAAGGCTATATTTAACAGTCGGTACTGTAAAAACTCATGTTCGAGGTATTCTCAATAAACTCTGTGTTGCTGACCGGACACAGGCTGCTGTCCGGGCTTTGCGGGCTGGATTAGTACCGTGAATATGCTTGTTAACAATTGTTTTTCAGTCAAAGTGATTACCGGGTACAAAGATTTGTAAAGAAATTGTTACATAGTTTAGTAAAATGACATAATTGACAAACAATTAACAATTCAAAATTCAAAATGACGCTCTCTACGTAGCGGTAGCGAGGAACGAGCGTCATTGCGAATTGATTTAACCAGAGAAGATAAACCCATATTATTGAGAAGGATAAAAGAAATACCAACAAATAGTAATCTCAAGACAGGTTTTTTATTATTAGTTCTGATTCGACAGATATTTTTAACCTATAACTACTCTCAAAGGTTGGGTTTTGCAAAGAATTACTGGCAGTCATCATATTTATGAAAACCCTGAAGTACAAAAAATCCTGTCAATTCCTATTCACCGCAATCAAGATTTGAAAGTTGGAACCTTGAAAGCCTTGATGAAAATAGCCCAGCTATCTGAGGAAGATTTACTTTAATTTCAAATTACTCCTCTGATTCATCTACTAACTTGCTTGGTTCACCGGGATAAAAATTATCGTCCACAATCTCAGGTAAACTGTAGGGACACTCTACCGGAAAGGTTCGCTTCGGCAAATCTGTTTCTCCAACAGCTAATTCGACTCCTTTAAGGTAGGCTTTGCGAAGTGCTTCTTCAAGGTAGGGCTTTAGGCTAGGATTATCTTCGATCAGTTCAGCGATATCTAAGCGTTGAATCCGAAGTGTTGCTAACCAGCTACGGCTACGCTGCCCTGACTGGTACTCCCATTTTAGTAAATGTCCAATCAAGACACTCAGACGGTTTCGCAGTTCTTGACGTTGCTGTTTACCCAAAGATTGAATCTCCTCAATCAGATTTTGCAGGTCAATCTGACTCCACTGCTCATTGCGAAGTAAAGTTGCTTGTTCCTGTGTCCAAGCGTAAAAATCAGTTTCATAGAGGCTTGGTAAAGGCATTGGTATCTTTGGATTTGTTTCCGGTACACGCATTAGTTTAGTTCAACTTCAATGTCTTTGCCTTGATATGATTTGTCACGAGAAATACAATATAAGCGCCTAACGCACCGTGTTATATAGCGGTGCGTTAGGCTAAAGCCGTAACACACCCTACTTTTTGATTTACTTTATAAATGGTCTCTAATAAATAGCTAAGTAGGTAGACTCAAAAAAACCGAACTATGTAACGAAATGTAAAATCCACAAAGTTCGTGCTGAACTTGGTTTACCGCTCACTGTGGAAACTCATCAAGTGGAGGTTACAGCTTAATTATGGCATCTGCCCTTTTGCTTCTCAGTGGAGCGTTGGCATGATTTACCTCTAAACTGAGTTCAGCAATTGTTAAAGCTTTTTGGTACAGTATTCTAAAAAATCCCCATAACCAACAAAGGCGATCGCTCATTGCAATTGCCAGTTTATTGCTCAGAATCAAGAACGCAGTTGCTATGATCAAACGCCTCCTTGTGGTCGAGTCTCCCGGAAAAGTCAAAAAACTCAGTCAGATTCTGGGTTCAGATTGGAAAGTTCTCGCTAGTTGTGGACACATCCGAGAACTCAGCAATGAAGGAGACGATTCCTTGGGCTTCGTCATGGATGGTAATAATGTCCGGTGCAACTACGTCCCGCGTGACCAACGAGCAAAAGAAACAATCCAGAAACTCAAGTCTGCGGTGAAGCAAGTTGATGAAGTTGTCTTAGCAACTGACCCAGACCGGGAAGGTGAGACAATTGCTTGGCATCTGAAAGAAACGCTGGGTTTAAGGGAACCGAAACGAGTAATTTATACTGAGATTACAGCATCGGCGGTGCAGAGTGCGATCGCTAATCCCAGAAAGCTAGACCAAAACTTAATTGGTGCTGGGCTGTGCCGAGATTGCCTAGATAAGTTGGTGGGTTATAAGGGTAGCCCTTTAGTTTGGGCATTGAATAACGGCGCTAAGAGTGTTGGCAGAGTCCAAAGCGCGACATTGCACCTAATTTGTCAGCGAGAAAACGAAATTCTGGCTTTTGTCCCCCAAGATTACTGGAGTGTCTGGGTAGATTATGCTGAAGGATTTCGGGCTTTTTACAAAGGGACGGTCGATTCTGCAAAAGATGCAGCAGAGCAAGAAACTGAAACTCACGATGACGCGAAGGTAGGTAATAGCACAGAAGCACCGGAGTCTAAACGTGTTCTTTCGGAAGCAGAAGCTACACGTTTAGTTGAAGAAGCACAGCGACATCCTCATCAGGTGATTCATTTTGAAGGAAAAATCGTTAACCGTCAGCCACCGCCACCATTTACAACTTCTAGCCTTCAGCAAGCAGCCGGTTCCAAGCTGAGGTTTGCTCCTGACAAAACTATGGTTGTTGCCCAAAAGCTCTATGAGGCAGGGTTAATTACATATATGCGAACAGATTCAGTGATGCTGAGTCCTGAGTTTTGTGCCAGCGCCCGGAAATGGTTAGAGCAAAATGACCCGCCGAATGTACCGTCGCAAGTCGCCAAGCATCGTAGTAGCAAATCGGCTCAAGAAGCACATGAGGCGATTCGGCCAACGGATGTATTTCGTCCCTCAGTTCAATTGCGTTTAGAACTTCCTGATGATGAGTTTAATCTGTATGTGATGATTTGGAAACGGTCAATTGCTTCTCAATGTAAGGCTGCACAATTGCGTAAAACTTTGGTGATTACTCAATCTGGTTCTCTACTGTGGTCAGCTAGAGGGCAAGTGATTGAATTTTACGGTTATGCCCGGTACTGGAACAATCTCAGCAAGGACAGTATTTTACCTTTATTACAACAGGGACAAGCATTGAAACTGGAAAATGCTGGACATGAAAAGAAGCAGACTCAGCCACCACCGCGTTATAGTGAACCAAAATTGGTGCAACTGATGGAACGTAAAGGAATTGGTCGTCCAAGTACCTATGCTCCTACTGTTGCTACCTTAAAAAAACGAAATTATGTCGAGTTGAAAAAAGACCATCTGCAACCGACAGCGTTAGGGTTAGAAGTTGATGCGTTTTTGCTCAAAGCACTGCCTGATTTATTAGAGGCGGAATTTACAGCGAAAATGGAAGATGCCCTTGATGCAATTTCTGAAGGAAAAAATTCTTGGCAGCATTATTTAACTAGTTGGAATCAGAATTATTTTGTACCAGCACTTTCCAAAGCTAAAACTGTAGTTCCAAGTTCCTCAACAGGGAAAGCTAATGTGATAACTGAGCGCAAATATGAAACTTCCAAGACGCGATGCCCAGAATGCAAAAATTTTCTCGCCAAAATTCCTAGTACTAAGGTCAAAAAGAAATATTTCCTCAAATGTACAAAAGGTTGTGAAAATATCGTGTTGTTTTGGAGCGACTTTAACAAAACTTGGCAGCCACCACAAACAAAAGCAGTCGAGGCTGAGAATCAACAAAAGCCTACTGTGAAGACGACGACATATCCCTGCCCGGTATGTAAGAAACCTCTAGAGGAGTATAGTTATGTTAAAGAGGGGCAGAGTAAGAAAATGTTGCGATGTTCTGACCCACAATCGCGTAAAGATACTAAACATAAAGATGTGGCTTATTTCAATACGCAAAAGGGGTGGTGGAGTCCTAAGTTTGGTGAGTTAAATTGTTAGACTCCACCTTTAATATTTTTCCTCAATGCCAACTCCAGAGTAAACGCATCTAAATTTTAGCTGAAGTGCGATTACAAATTTTTGTAGACTTCACCATCATTTCGCTTACCAACGCGAAAAACATCAATCAATTTGCTTTCTTCATCAATCGTGTAGAGAATTCTATATTCACCTTGATCAACACGATAACCACCCTCATAGCCTTTCAAGGCTTTGCAGTCTTGAGGTTGAGAATTACCTTGAAGCGAAAGGATTTTAGATACAACCTGCTTATAAAGTTTCGCTTGCAAATCCAACAAATCCTTTTCAGCAGTCTTAGCAATTCTCAAACTGTAGCGTTCACTCATTTCCACGCTTGGCAATAATTGCCTCTAAGGTAGTAAACTCATCATTTTCCTCAATTGCACGACGAAGTGTTTCTGAATCAATGACATCTTCAATAGCTTCAAGCAATTTCAAATCATCAAGACCGATAATTGCTACGGCAGCTTTACCATGACGCTGAATTACAATCCGTTCACCCTTATACTCAGCACGATTAATCAGCTCTTGGAAGTTTGCACGAGCTTCTGTTGCACTTATGACAGTCATAGCGCCTCACAAAATTAAATAATTGATGCTAATCAAAATGGAAAATTTGTACTAATTACTAAAAATGTACAAAATTTACATTCTATACTAATATTACACAATGGATAGAACATTTTCCAGAGTAAAAACTAAAATACTCGTTAAACAAATCTACTCATGTAGCGCTCAAATCTGTAAAATGAATTTTGTTTATAGCGGTTCTCGGCCCTTGTGAGGTACTCAAGTTACTCACCCTCAACCCGCCTAAGAGCAAGCGAGGAGGGAACTATAGGAGTGCGATTTGATTTCTGAAAAAATCTAAGTATCTGTAGGGTGTGTTATGGCGTAGCCTAACGCACCTAAATCGTTAACTGGTGCGTTACGCCAAAGGCTAACGCACCCTACGTATATTTCAGAAATCAAATATGAGTCCTATAT
>CAZZZY010000330.1:0-6809 GCA_964658545.1 uncultured Acetobacteraceae bacterium
TTACCCAAAATATCGTTGCAATAGACCAATTACAATTTCTGGGATTTCCAAATGAGGTAATACTCCTGCATCTGCGATCGCATAAAAATCTCGAATTGCACTTGGATTTAAGTTTGCCAAGCGTTGTCCTAACGTGATATTGGTAAATTGTGCCTTCTCTCCCCAAAACATCACTGTGGGAATTGTCAGTTGTTGAATATATAAACTCAGATCAAAGTAAAGATCGCCCCGCAAAAATGCTAAAGCAGCAAACTTGGCATTAGGCTGTTGTGCGGAGGTTAAATAAGCCTCCACCATCTCTTGGGATACTCGTTGTGATTTGGCAAACAGAAAACTTTGTAAAAAATTTCTCACTGCAATTTCGTTTTCAGCACCAAGCATATAGATAAAATTGTCTAACAGAGGCGTATTGATCACTGAAAGCGGAAGTCTGCGTCCAGCACCTTGCCCAAAATCATCAAATCCAGAGGGACATACCAAAAATAGTGATTTGAATAAATTTGGTTGAAGAATAGCTAGGCGGATAGCAAAAGCGGCTGTTAGAGATGAGGCTACCACCGTCACCGGCTGGTGACAAGTTTGGATGATAAACTCTGCGATCGTGCTGAGATAATCCCTAATTTTATAATCTCGGACTGGATGAGCCGATTCTCCCCAGCCGATTAAATCGGGGGCTAAAACGTGGTATTTAGAGGCAAAAGCCGGATAAACTTTAGACCATTCATACGCAGATGCCCCACCACCAAAGTTATGGAGAAACAGTAGTGGGCGTAAATCTTCAGTATTAGCGAACGCCCAAGGTGCATTCGTTTGGGTATAGTAAACCATTGCCCCCAAGGATGTATGGATAAGTTTATGTCCAAAGCCAGGAGGTTGAAACTGAAGCATAAAATTAAAAAGTTTAGTTTAATAGCACTTTACCCGAAGGCAAAATTACGAGGCGAATTTATAATTCATCCTTGCTTTTTGTCAGCATCTCCTGTGATTTGAACAAGTTGATGAAGGTTATCACCACTAATGTGATAGGCTCCCCCAAAACCAACTACAAAACGTCCTTCACTAGGAGTTAGCTGGAAAATACGAAAGTCAGATAAGCCGCGCAAAACCTCTATAATTTGACCAAACCGCCCTTGAAATTGCTCAACAATTTGATTCCATTTGTCAGTTTTACGCTCTATCAAAGTTGCTGTACAATCAAAACTCAAACGACGACGGGCAAAAATTAGATTACTCTTGGCTTCATCTTCGATCAACAAGACACTAATATGAGGATTGACATAGAGATTTTTTGTATGAGTTGAAAGACCACTGACGTAAATGTAGATATTTTTGGAATCATCCATTACAAAGGGAGCATAACTAGCATTGGGTATTGCCTCTGCGCTCACGGTGCTAATGATTACACTCTCAACTTCTTCAGGAAACTTTTCGTACTCCGCTTGAATATTTTCAAGTTGGCTCATAAGTAAATTACCATTTGATTTCTACCCTACGCCACTCATGACTTTGAGTCATAAGTTATTAGCTCCATATTCTGATCCGCTATATACATAGCAAAAATTATAGCTTTACCGAACCACGACAACTAATATTGGGGGATCTAAAAAGGAAATAGGTACATTGTGCCGTATCCTCTGGTAAGTCAAATCTTTAATGAACTCAGGTTGAACATACTTTTTGGTACTTGTTCAAAAGTCATCGCTGGTGCGTCGGAGACTTTCAAAACGCCTGTGGAGAACTTTGTAAGACCGAAGAGTTTTTCAGGTAGGCATCTGTGAAGCTTTCCATCGCGTGACTTTTAGTCATGCGAGGTTCAATAGGAACACCTAATTAAGTATCCCAGGACTATCCCTTTCAAGGTTCTGAACGAAAATACGTTGTTTCAGTGCTATCATCCTGAGTTATCTGCTCAGATTTTGGGCTTTTTGAAGGTTGAAATCACCAATCTTCGTTCCGAATTTCACCACCTTGAAAGGTCTAGTCCTGTCTGCTTCTAAGTTAGCAAGATAACTGAAGAAGTAGCGATCGCTAGTTCTTCAGTTGCTGAAATTAAAGAGGAATGATAAATTTTGAATTTTTATCATTCATAGTTTTTAGATTGTTCTTAATCCAAAATCACTGACGGGTAATTATTGATCTGGATTAGACTTTTCTCTGTCTTCCTTCACTTCGCGCAACAATTTTACTAATTTTTGATTCGATGCAGTAGAGGATGTAGGTTGACTTTGATTGATTATCGGCAGCAACAACGGTTCGGAAGTAGTAGCTGTCAATGAAGGTGTGGACTGATTATTAATGATTGGCAGTTGAGATAATGGTTTGGGAGTAGCTGTCGGTGAGAACTGAGGCTGATTGCCATTGACTCCTGGTGCAGCTAATGGTTGAAGAGTACCTGTCGATAAAGGCGAGGGCTGGTTATTTCTGATTCGCAGTTCAGGAAATGGTTGAGAAGTACCTGCTGGTGAGGGAGTAAGCTGATTGTTATTGATTCCTGGTGCAGAGAATTGATTAGTCCCAGTGATGGTGCTAGTGTTGTTTTGGAAACGTAAGTTAAATGGATAGGAACTAATCTGTTTATCTCCCTTGGGGGATTGCTTGTTGAAGTATTCCCTTGTTTTTAATTGCAATTCTGGGGAAATTAACTTGTCTTGAAATTTGATATCTAAGACCTTACCATCAGGATCTACTACTAGTACACCCAAAACAGCACCTTCAAGATTCGGCTTATCCGCAGGTAATATTTGGCGGATAACTGGTTTTTGTTCAGCGTTAGGATACTCTTGCTGGATTTCTCTTCTCAGGTTGGCGTAGGAGTTTAGCTGTGCGTAGACGCTCTGCGGCTTGTCGTTAGACATAGCCAGTTGAGTTCCTTTTCCAGATAAATTGGGTGTGTTGAGTGTGGTTCCCCTATTTCCGGTTAAAGTATCCCCGCCCATTGGAGCTTGTTTTAGAGAATTTATCAGCGGATTTTGAGCAAGTCTGGACGCATCATTACTCGGTTGCGTCATCTGTTGAGTCGTGTTTCCCTGTGCTGTTCTAATAGAGTTAGTGTCAGATAGGTTTGGAGATTGGGCTTTTTGCAGAATATCATCAGGTATTTTCTGCGGCGGCAATTCTGGCAACCTATTTACAGCCAGGAGCTTAGGTGGCTCGTATTTGCTTTCACTAACATTCACTCGAGGAACTGATGGAAAGAATTTGGGGCTAGTATTGAATTTAGACCTGTCAAATTTAGAGGCATCAAATCGCAAATTATCACTAGGAATCATCCGCAAAGACTGCCTTGTAGGCAAGGAAGAGACTTGATAATTATTTGATGATGGGGGTAGCGGAGGCAGTACTAGCTGACTGCTGGATGGCGGTGCAGCTAATGGGGGTAATGCAGTTTGGGCGTTAAAGTTAGGGGCAGAAAGTGGAGCTATCGGAGGAAGTTGTTGTAAACCAGATGGAGGTGTGGTTTGCGGCAAACGGTTTTGATCGGCTTGGCTCAATTCCAAAAGTCCAACGGTTTTTGATGATGCTGTATCTTTGGGTTTGCTAGAATCCATAGGCATCAATGGCACAATCATCGCGATCGCACCGTGGATGCCAAGAGAGGCTATAGCTGCTATCCCAATTGGCTGGCTTAAGATGTCTGGTATACTTTTAAACAGGGAGACGTAAGACATAGCTGTTATCGTTCACTCGGCTCAGTTGCAGTTGACTAGCGATTTTATCTTTCTGAACTATATTGCAATATTTTGCAATATGTGCGTCCATCTAAGGAAATAATAACTTCCTATGCTGGCAATAAAAACGCCAAAATTGCCATTTATTAGAGTTTTTAATTGATCAATTACGCTGTATCATGTTTTCAAATTTGAGCTTGCTAAAGAAATATTTGAAAAATTACTATTTTTGATTTCTTATTGTTATGACGCACGCAACTAAAATTAATGTCTGGGATCTTTATAAAGTTTAAGTGAACGCACAAGTCTTAGTACATCACAACATCTGCTGGAGTTGCCTTCTTTTTTGTACTTTTTTCTAGTCAACTACGCTTCTGTTACAGATGGTACACTTGCTTGTCCGACACTAGGCCCCATGTGAAAATACTACCACATTAGCAGCCCCGAAAACTGTTGCAAATTGTACAATTTTTATCAAATACAGAATATATGCGTCAGTCGCCAGAATTCAGATGCGATAGCGCGACTGGCTACCCACTATTGGAGGAAAACCTGTAACGCTGATTTTACAAAAACTCGACCTGACGATCAAGCACACATTGCAGCAGCATATAGCGTTTCTCGCTTGAGTGAAGTACACCCGTAGGGGCACGGCACTGCCCATTGGTGTCTACTTTTGCCACAGATGGCTTATTTGCTGGCTTTCATAAGCTAAAAAACATCTAATTTGCATAATCGAATTAAGCATAACTCTTGTGCCGTGGGCATCTTGCCCGCCCAATATGCAAGTTTATTTGTGGAACAGCTATTAGCCTTGAAATTCATTCCAAGGCTAATAGCTAAAGTCTACTTCAGTAGACTAGGGATTTGTGAGAATTTTTAGTCATCTAAAGATAACTTTTGCTATGAGACTGGGAATTCATTCCTAGTCAGGCTATGGGTTGGGCGTTAAGTTGACACGTATGGGCACTGCCGTGCCCCTACACCAAGCGATATAATATTGTACCGCATCTAAATAGGAATTATAATTTTACTCAAATTAACTTAATTTGTCACTCAGCCGGAAGTTGGATATCCCGCATCTGATATAGGAGAAAAGTTTCTTTAATAAGTGTAAAATTTATTAATATTTCTTAGTTAAAATTATAAAAGAATAAATACCTAAACTTAAAAACAGGAGGGGTGAGCTATGCAAAACACCCAGTTCGATAGGATTGTGCGACGAATAGCGACGATATTATCAGTCGTGATTCTGACTCTGTGCTTAATTTATGTCTCTACGGGAGTTTTGCTGTCTTTTTACTATGAACCGACAGCAGGTGGTGCTTATAACTCCTTAAAGATGATTAATACACAAGTGCCATACGGCTGGTTGTTTTGGAGAGCGCATAACATTGCAGGTAACGCGGTAATTGTGATCGCTCTCATTCAAATTGTAGTGATGTTTTTAGGTCGCCAATTCCGCAAGAGTTGGCTGACTGTTTGGATTAGCGGGATTTTGTTGGCCTTAAGTGCGATCGGGCTGGATTGGACAGCGATGATCCTAGACTGGACTCAGGAAGGATACTGGCGTTTCAACATTGAGTTGGGAACCATCGAAGCTATTCCTGTTATTGGTGGACAACTGCGCGACATCCTAACTGGAGGTGGAGCGATTAACACAGTTACTGTCGAACACCTTTACACAATACACACTTATCTGATTTCGGTGGCGACCCTAATTCTTGCCATAGTTCATTTATCTGCTTTACTGTGGCAGGAATGGGAAATGTATCAAGAAGCGCCAAGACCAGAAATTGATAATTTGCAACAACCACCAGAAGGCAAATTTATTCCTTCCCAAAGCTAATAAAGGGGTTTAAATCCCCCTCTGAAAATGTCCTCAATTTTGAATGCGTGAATTGTTAACCCCCAGGAGCCTCACTAGCGGAAAGTTGAGATAATTGGGCGAGGGATAGGTCTTCAACCTCTGCTAACTTTTCTAGAGAGAGGGGAGTGGATTGGGTAGCACCAGATAAGCGTTTTAAAAGGCTAGGTCTGGGGTCATACAATAGGTAAATAATGCGATCGCCTATTTCCCAATCTTGGTTAACTGGCATTACCTGTAAGCGTTCTTCTCGTTCTACCAATAGTGGGATCAACACCCCAGCCCGAATTTTTTCTTGGATGTGATCGCATTGAGTAGAAAACTCCAACTCGTTTAGCGTGGTTGTCCCCAACTTGACTCGCCCATCATTTAAATATTCATTCCAAGTCTTAATCGCCAAGTCTGGGATAAAAGCTTGATTAACTTTATTACTAACCGAAATACTCGCTTGCGGATCGCGAGGGAAAACAGCTAAGACACGCGGTGGCTTAAACTCCTCAGCTGCTCGTTGAGCCAAAACAAAATTCACCTCGCCATTACTTGTCATAGCCAAAAAAGTCCCCATAGAGGCAAGTCCGGCCTCTTCCAAAACAGCAGCATCCAGCCCACTACTGGCAATCACCCGGAGATTTTGTGCCTTAGCTTGAACAAGACATTCAGGGTCAGTATCAATCATAACCACATTTTCTCCCCGTTCTTGAAAGAACCGGGCAATCAAAAGACTCAAGGGATTACAACCCACAATCACTGCCCCAGTTACGTCCTTGGAGGTAATTTGCAGCCATTTAGCAACCCAGCCAGCTGTTAGCCCTTGGCAGACAACAGTCATAATAATTGTTAGGAAGACTAAAGCTTTGATGGAATCACCGCCGTTAATGCCTCGCTGGGTAAGCGAAATTGCAAAAAAAGAAGCTACAGAGGCAGCAACAATTCCTCTAGGAGCAACCCAGCTTAAAAATAGTTTCTGTCGCCAGTTTAAATCACTGTTCCAGGTACACAAGAGGATATTAATCGGGCGAATGACAAACATTAATACCAAAACAGTGAATAAACTACCCCAACCCAAAGCAAACACACTAGCAATGGATAGATCAGCAGCTAATAAGATAAATAGCACCGAGACGCTGAGAATTGTTAGCTGACCCTTAAAACTCCGTAAAAGACGTTCTTCTGGGACTGACGAGTTCGCAAATACTGCTCCTGCAACTACTGTTGTCATTACTCCCGATTCACTGCGGATCATTTGCGATAAGGTAAACAGGCTCCAAAGTATC
>CAZZZY010000331.1:0-6783 GCA_964658545.1 uncultured Acetobacteraceae bacterium
CCACTCCCTTACACCAAAACCCTACCGATTGGGTTAAATCGGATTAGTTGGAAACACCTTGTGTATAGTAGGAAAATTTCTGAAAAATTTTCCCCTACCGATTGGGTTAAATCGGATTAGTTGGAAACTTGTCAACAACTAATTCCATGATTTGCTTTTTCCCCTACCGATTGGGTTAAATCGGATTAGTTGGAAACTTTGTTGTTGAATTCGATTCTTTCTGATCCATCTTAGTTTTGCCCTACCGATTGGGTTAAATCGGATTAGTTGGAAACGTTGTTGAGTAGTCATACTCAGAATCTCCTTTATAATGCCCTACCGATTGGGTTAAATCGGATTAGTTGGAAACTTTTTTATGGAATCTTCATAACCCTGGCTGAAAGGGGCTTGTCCCTACCGATTGGGTTAAATCGGATTAGTTGGAAACCAGCAGCAGAAGTCAAAACGCCATCACCGGAACCACCACCCTACCGATTGGGTTAAATCGGATTAGTTGGAAACTTTGAGACTTGGCGAAAACTGGAGTTAAAGATGTGAAAAACCCTACCGATTGGGTTAAATCGGATTAGTTGGAAACCACGCCATCTACGGAACCAGCAGCGACGATTACAACGCCCTACCGATTGGGTTAAATCGGATTAGTTGGAAACAATAACTACTAGCAAGTGAGTTATATATACTCAAACTTGCCCCTACCGATTGGGTTAAATCGGATTAGTTGGAAACTCCAAACTTATAGAGTTCTGGCAAAATCCCGCGCACTGCCCCTACCGATTGGGTTAAATCGGATTAGTTGGAAACTTTTTGTTGGAAATTGTTATTTCATCTTTACCCTACCGATTGGGTTAAATCGGATTAGTTGGAAACAACACTTTCAGGCAGACATTCATAAAAACGCCTGCTGCCCTACCGATTGGGTTAAATCGGATTAGTTGGAAACTGTTAGCCTTAGCGTCCTGTACTGGTATATAGCCTATCCCTACCGATTGGGTTAAATCGGATTAGTTGGAAACCGATAGGTAAGCAAGTAAATTGCTACCATGTTATCGAAGCCCTACCGATTGGGTTAAATCGGATTAGTTGGAAACTCCAATTGCCTCGGCAGCGGCGGCTGCCTGTTCAGCAATACCCCTACCGATTGGGTTAAATCGGATTAGTTGGAAACGAAAGTGAATTCCGCTTTATCTATTACCTCTTTCGCCCTACCCATTGGGTTAAATCGGATTAGTTGGAAACGAGGGGTTGCAGCAAGAAACGTAGTTTCCTGCTTTCCCTACCGATTGGGTTAAATCGGATTAGTTGGAAACATTCACTTAATGTCATTTTATGAATACCAAAAGGATAACGCCCTACCGATTGGGTTAAATCGGATTAGTTGGAAACGGCATATTTCCTGTTGCTGGCATTGAAGTTTGATCCCTACCGATTGGGTTAAATCGGATTAGTTGGAAACTTGTTGCACTGTTGTAGTTGTGCTTTTCATTGAACCCTACCGATTGGGTTAAATCGGATTAGTTGGAAACCTTTTTTCACTCGGATCTCTGCTTTTTCGTCTGTTGCAGCCCTACCGATTGGGTTAAATCGGATTAGTTGGAAACGAGTGATTAACCGGATCGTCGTCACCTGCTTTTTCCCTACCGATTGGGTTAAATCGGATTAGTTAAACCCAAAAAAAAGCCCTCTAAATAGAGGGCTTTTGTCTGCTTAATAACATCGTTACAGCTTATCTAAGCTGCATCAAATTTCCTATACTTAGCGAGTTTGTATTGAATATCATCCAAATAAATAACTTCATCAGCTATTTGAGAAAGTTGCTCACTTAACATACTCTTTTTAGCAACAACAGTAACTTTTACACCGCGACGCTGAACTTCTTCAACAACTGGAATAAAATCTCCATCTCCACTGACAAGAATCACATCATCTCCTTTTTTAACTTCGCCAATAATATCAACAGCGATTTTCACATCGTCACCGACAGTTTTAAAACTTTTACTATCAGGTCGGGCTAAGATAGGAAGCCCGATAACTTCATAACGCTGATATTTTAAATAATCAATAAACCGCCTTTGTCCATCATTCATAGGCGAATGAATGCCAGTATAATATTTAAAATTAGTCCGGCTAGCGTCTTGAGAAAGTTCTATCCGTAAAGCATCATAATCTAGTTCAAATTGCAATCCATCAACCGCAAAACTTAAATTATTACCATCTATATATACACGAGTCATAGACTCTTGAGATGGTGTTAGAGGTAGAACAGAATTTTTGTGAAAGTTGACCTTGAGATTTTCTGTTTTTTGAGAAGCAGCCTTTTCATAAAAATCTAATTTTTGTTCCAAAGTAGTAACTGTTGCTAAAACAACCTTTTGTTGATGCTGTAACTTTTGAATGTTAGCAAGATGAAGACGTTGACGAGTATCCTGAGTCTGAAATTTCTTTCCGAGTTTATTTAGCTCGTTTTGCGTCTTTTCAAATTTAGTTTTTAGATAAATACTCTCTTGTTTAAAAGCAGTCAACTGTTTTTCTTTATCTGCATTGACTGAATTGAGTTTGACCATCACCCCTAGAGAAATAGCACTAAATCCAGTCAGTTCACCCAGGCTTCTAAGCATAGATTGCTTGAAAATCGAGCTAGTAATAATGCACCCAACAGAGAAACCCACTGTCAGAGAAATTGCTTGAGTCAGCTTCATATATTTATTTTGTGGTATTAAATTTGCACAAAATCAAGATATCAAATACATGGAAATCAGTAATTCCAATCACGTCATAACTTTGTAGAGACGGCGATAAATCGCGTCTCTTGCCTTAGCCAAACAGTATTGATTGAATTCAGAATCCCAAAACAGACGAGGAAAATACCCTTTCCAACCATAGGCTTTAATAATTGACATACAAGCACAAACCCCAAAGCAATCAGGGAAATATATGGTAACAACTCGCCGCGTCATGATTCTTGCAGATGGTGATAATACCTTCTTAGCAGCACAAAGTTTTAATAGAAAAATAGACTGGCCAAAAATCCGTGACTATCTAGCCGACCCAAAAGAAGGAAGAGAATTAATTGAGATGGTGATTTATGTCGGTTTACCTCCAGCTAGAGAACGATTTGAAGAACAGCGAAAAACTAAAGAAAAATTTGTTTATTGGGCAAGGAGTAACGGGTTTTTAGTCGTTTCAAAGGAAGGTAAAGCTAAAGGAGATGATTACGAAACCAATATAGATGTTGTCATGGCTATGGATGCAATCCAATTAGCTTTAGAAGTTAAACCAGACATTGTTGTTTTAGTAACGGGAGATTCGGATTTTGCTTATTTAGCAGAGAAACTCAGAAGGCGGGGGATACGAGTTGAAGTTGCCTCTGTAGAACAATCTTTAGGTAGTGAGTTAAAAAATTCTGCAAATAGTGTTGTTGATTTGATTGAAGTATTTGATAAATTTAACGCCCAAAATGGGAATCAAAATCTTCATCGAATTGGTAACTCTAATGTTTTTGATTAAGTAGTTATTAGTCATTTATCGAAGAAAGGCAGAGGGCAGAGGGCAGAAGGCAGAAGGGATTTATCCAAATTCAATCAATGGGAAAATCATGCAAACAGTTAATGGAAAGTTAATCACGAAAGAACAAGGGCAAATAGACGCAATCCAGCAGCAAACGGAAGGTGTCATTAAACGTTGCCAAAATTTAGAATCGCAGTTCACAGCTATTAATCAACAAAAAGATGTGAAATATTTGCAGGAAGTAAATACTGTAAAAGTCTACCTGCAAAAGTTAGATAAAAAATTGAATCTGTTAGAGCAGAATGTATCGAATCAAGCCAAAAACTTCTTGTATCTCAAGATTAGCGTTGCTATTGGATTAGTCGGCTTATGGTTCTGGTTTGGAATAAATAATCAACCCGCACACCACGAAACTAAACCTAAGAAATATACAGAGTCTATCCAACTACACCATCACTGAAAATAAACGGAGGAGATGTCATGAGAGCAATTATCAATGGAAAACTGATTGATTTACCAGAAGGTGTCACAGTAGAAGATTTAAGAAAGAGATTACCAGAAATTGGTAATGATGACGTGATGGAAGAAGGGTTTGGTGGAACTCGACCTCTGAAAAATACAGAAGCACTCAAAGAAGGTTCAAAAGTATGGACTGTTCCCAAAATTGTTAAAGGCTCTAGAATTTGGGATTTGAAAATTTAGATTTTTGATTGTGTTTCAAATTAGTGTTAATGGTGGTGAAATATGACAGTGACAATTAATCAAGAAAAATCCGGGTTTAAAGCAACTCCCAGATTGCTAGAAGAACTCAACATTTTAGAAAAAGTTGCCAAGAATATTATTGTTGGTAGCAAGACTATTGGCAATATGAAATACACAGCTATTTTAGTTAAAGGGATGCCGTTATCGTCCAAAAAATTTACTGTTTCTAATAGTGATGTTTTGTTTTTATTACCACTAGATTATCCCAGACTTCCCCCGATTGGTTGCTATCTTAACTACCCTTGGAATACGACAGGAGAAGGAGATCATCACTTTACCAGACAAAGCTACTATGGAGCGCCATTTTTAAGCGATGAAGGATGGTACTGGTATTGCGTTGGACTAGGTGGAGGATTTAATCGAGAGGTTTGGCTCAATTCTTGGAAACCCAGCAATCAGGTTGAGAAAGGACATAATCTAGCTACATTATTTATCACTGCACGTCACGCAATTAACAGCGATGAATAATTTGTCATTGGTCATTGGTCATTCTTTCTGAATTAATAACTAAGTAATCGAGTGTAATTAAATATCAGATAATAACCTCACCGTCAATTCCTCTGCTTACTAAGCAGAGAGAAGCCGGAGATAGGGTGAGGTTTGATATTTAAGTTGACTCACTTAGTTTGGAATTAAACATCACTCATTGAGGGTAAAAATAACATGAAAACTCAGAAGCTAGCACCAGAAATTTCTCTACATATACCGCCACAAATGTGGCATCAGTTTCGCCAATCAATCATCAAGTCTCGGACTATGAACGAAGAAGTTATCGGTTTCTTTTTCTGCAAACGTCAGCAGATATCAAAAAATCAAATTCGCTATATTCCCAAAGCTTGGGTTGTTCCTTTACCTGATTGTTACGAAGGTCAATCTGCAAGTGGATTAGTGTTAACACAAAAGTTTCACTGGTATCTGCTCAAAAATTACCTAAATAAGGGATTACATGTGGTACATATACATACCCATGCTGGTGATATGAGTCCTGATTTTTCCTGTGTTGATGACCGCTATGAATCGGAATATTCTCGATTTATTGCGTCGAGTTTTCCTAAAAAACCTCGTTTGATTTCTGGAGTATTTGACGAATCGTTAAAACAATCTCAATTTCGGATTTGGGATAGGAAAGGAGAAAGCTATCAGAGCATTAAATGCTATCAATCATGGTTAGAGCTTTCGGAAAATAGAGAATTATTGAATAATCCAAACCTGCCAAACAATATAGAGTCAATGTTTGTCCGGCAGAAGATATTTGGTAATACTTGTCAAAAGCAGCTTAATGAACTCAAAGTTACTCTCATAGGCTGCGGTGGTATTGGTTCAATTTTTGCGGAATTATTAGGTCGTTTAGGCGTGAAAAACTGGGTATTAATCGACCCAGACCGTTTAGAAACAGTTAACCTGAATCGAATGCCTGGAGCTACACAAGAAATGGCTGACCAACGATGGTATAAAGTGGATTATGTGAAATACTTAATTAAGAAAATCTATCAAACAGGTTCTTGTGTAAAAGCCATACCAACATCAATTGAACATGAATTAGCTCAACAAGAAATTGCTTCTTCCGATTTAATTATTGTGGCTACAGACAATCATCTTTCTCGCCAAGTCGCCCAAGAAATAGCCTTGGAATATATGCGTCCTTTAGTTTGTCTTGGTACTCATATAGATGTTAATAAATCTGATAATACACCACGGATGTATTGTCGTGTGACTGTTCCACCTTTGGGAGGTGGCTGGTGTTTGATGTGTGGGAACATTATTAATTTGCAAAGAGCAGCTTTAGAATCTGCACCTATTGAGATTAACCAAATCGCTTCTAGTGGCGGTTATTTAGAAGGTATCAATGACCCCTCTGTTTTTTGGTTAAATAGCATTTGTGCTAGTACAGGGGTTGGGATAATTCACGGCATGGTGAGTGGTTTTCTAAATTTAGATGCTGGAATTGACTGGATTTATGAGTTTCCTGGTTCTGTTTGGCATAAAACAAATATAGAGCATTTAGAAACTCCTGATTGTTATTTCTGCTCAATGGAGAGTAGCGAGTAATTTGTAATGGGGTACGCCCCGCTACGCTCTAACCCGGATTTCTCACCACATCTCTCAAAACCTTGTGCTTCGGAAGTGCTGTAACGTAATTAAGTTTTGCAATGAGGATTTTAATACTTACTCAATTAAAACGTGTGAGTCTTGGAAATCTTACTTTTCAAGAGAATGACATACTCAAGTTTGTTAGTTAACCTAAGCCTCGCCGCATGAGATTTACGGTTATAAAAACAAAGCCCACTGGGGTAAAAAAACCAAATTTAGGAGACAGCGATTATGAAATACTCTTTGCGTAAACCATCAAAAGAACGTTCTACTGTCTCTGTTGAGCAGGTGCAGCAAGAACGACCTTTCTGGAAATCTCCGTTAACTTGGCTTTGTGCTGGTGGTAGTGCATTGCTAATTGGAGTTCCTCTGCTTATGGATGGGTTAACCCATCGGGTGAATAGTGCATTGTTCGTGGATGTATCT
>CAZZZY010000332.1:0-6768 GCA_964658545.1 uncultured Acetobacteraceae bacterium
CGATCTCAGAGTAGGAATTATTGGGCGCAATGGTGCGGGTAAATCTACACTATTAAAGATTTTAAGCCGGATTACTGAACCGACAACAGGAAGCATCAAAATTAAGGGGAGAGTTGCTAGTTTGTTGGAGGTGGGTACAGGCTTTCATCCAGAGTTGACTGGAAGAGAGAATATATATCTCAATGGTGCAATTTTGGGAATGAGTAAGGTAGATATTAAGCGGAAGTTTGATGACATTGTGGCATTTGCGGAAGTGGAGAAATTCTTAGATACGCCTGTTAAGCGATATTCTTCTGGGATGTATGTGCGCTTGGCGTTTGCAGTGGCGGCGCATTTGGAACCGGAGATTTTGATTGTGGATGAGGTGTTGGCGGTGGGAGATGTTCAGTTTCAGAAGAAGTGTTTGGGGAAGATGGAGGATGTGGGGAAGGAGGGTAGAACCGTTATATTTGTTAGCCATAATATGGGTGCAATAAAATTCCTTTGTAGTCGGGCAATTATGCTGTCAAGTGGGTCTAATAAATTTGATGGTGTGGCGACGGAAGTTATTGAAAAATATTTGCAAGCTAATTTAGAATCTTCTTCTAACAGAGAAATAATTGTGTCTAAATGCAAGAGATTTGAGTTAAAACTTCCCTATTGGATAGATGATGAAGGTAATAAAGTTGAAGTTTATACTTTTGGTGAAAACTATCGATTAAAATTTGAGTTTAACTTTTTTGAACTTGTGAAGCGGATAAACCCAGGTTTTGCGATCGTAGACAACTCCGATCAGAGAATTTTTACATCACATCTATTAGATGATGAAGATTGTAACTTTAGTAATTATTTAATAGGAAAAGTCATTATTGAAACGAACTTAAATCTACCATCGCTCTCTCCTGGTTTATACAGAGTTATTTTTGGCGTGAGAGATGAGTATGAAAATACAGTTATTTACTCAGAGGGAGAGGTAAAGCTTCAAATAGAAGCCAGTAGAAGTAAAAATGGAGCAGGAGGAATTCTTTGGCATACCACTAATTGGAAAATTACAACATGAGAAAATGTATCCTAGTATTGATAAGCATAAAAATAATTACAAAAAAATCAA
Organism: uncultured Acetobacteraceae bacterium; assembly: GCA_964658545.1. GTDB lineage: Bacteria > Cyanobacteriota > Cyanobacteriia > Cyanobacteriales > Nostocaceae > Nostoc. The sequence goes on from CAZZZY010000332.1 coordinate 1,091, forward strand.
GTATTTAACTTAGGTCAATATAATGAATGCAGATATTAAAAATAATTACAAAAGATTTATAATAATCACAACTATTTATCCTCCAACAAAGGCTGTTGAGAATTTTTCAAACTTAGATGATTATCTTTTAATCGTAGTTGGTGACAAGAAAACACCAAAAGAATGGTATTATAAAAATGCGATATATTTACCTATTGATCAGCAAAATAATTCTAGTTTTAGTCTTAATAAATTTCTTCCATATAATCATTATGCTAGAAAGAATTTAGGATATCTCTATGCAATCCAACTAGGTGCTGAAATTATAGTAGATACTGATGATGACAATATACCTAAAGGTAATTGGTGTTTACCTGATTTCAATGGCTGTTATCTCATGACATCCAAAGATTTAGGATTTGTAAATATCTATAAATCCTTTACTGATACACACATCTGGCCTCGTGGTTTTCCATTAGATTTAGTGAATGCAGATGTTAGTCACTTGAGCCAGGATAGTTTGCAAAAGAAACCTGTAAGAGTAGGTGTTTGGCAAGGACTGGCCGATGGTGATCCTGATGTAGATGCTATTTATCGCCTCACTTTAAATAATTTATGTTATTTCAATGAACATGATCCCATTGTTTTAGACAAGGGAACTCTTTGTCCATTTAACTCACAGAACACTGCATTTACAAAGGAGTTATTTCCTCTACTTTACTTACCTTGCTTTGTAACGTTCCGATACACCGATATTCTTAGAGGATTAATTGCCCAGCCAATTATGTGGTCGAGCAGCTATCACTTAGGTTTTACAAAGGCAACTGTAGTGCAAGAACGCAATCCTCACGATTATATGAAAGATTTTGAATCAGAAATACCATGTTATCTTCATCCCTATGATGTCATAGACTTGGTTACTTCAAATATACGTTCTTCCTTCTCTATTGCTGATAACCTTTACCAGGCATATGTTGCGCTTTCTAAAGCAGGCATTGTTGAAGAACAAGAAGTAAAACTTTTGTCTTTTTGGTTGCAGGATTTGGAAAATTAGTCAACTTCCAGTGAATGTTATGTCTTCTTACCCTTCCATTTCTATTATTATTCCTTCTTACAATCAAGGATTTTATATTGAACGAACATTATTGAGTATTTTGAAGCAAGATTATCCTGGTGAAGTTCAGATAATTGTCTCCGATGGAGGCTCAACAGATGAAACAGTTGAAATTTTAAAAAAGTATCCACAAATTATCTGGTGGTCTCAGCGAGATGAAGGATTCGTAGATGCTGTCATGAAAGGGATGGCAATTGCCAAGGGTGATATTATTGCCATTCAAAGTAGTGACGATTTTTATCTAAAAGATGCTTTTAAAATCTCAATTAGTGAACTTATTGCCGATCAAAATTTGGATATCGTTAGTGGTTATGATGTTTTCCTTCAAGCAGATTTAAAGTCTTATTCTCTATCTGCGATTTTGCCGTCCAAGATAACTCCTCTTACTTTGCTAAAACGTCCTATTCCCCAGCATTGTGCTTTCTTCCGGAGAAGGGTTATAGACAAGATTGGTGGACTGCGGGTAGAAGTAGATACCTGTGCTGATATTGATTTCTGGTATCGAGCACTTCACTTTTTTCAAGGTAGATTTATTCCTGTATATACTGCTGTATATCAGTTTCATGCAAACCAAAGAACTCAAGTTCTAACAACTTGGACTTCTAGTTTAATTCAGATGGTTGAATCCTGTGAGGCAGATCCGTTTTATGGACAGCACTTTAAATTAAGTTCTCAAGAAAAGCTAGACCAGTATGTGTTGTGGGAAATATATTTTAATTGTAGACCTAGTCAGCTATCCAAGCAAGATTTGAATTTATTACAACAACGAATAACAGAAATACTGCAAAGTCCTGAATATAGCAAACAAACAAAAGATGAAATTAGCGTATATGTAAATAGTCTTTTACTTAAAGCACTTCCTTTGTCAAGCAGAGTATGGGCTGCAATTCAAGATGGTACATTCATCAGACGAATAGCCAATAGAGTAGCTCACCCTCTGCATTCAACCAAATCAGATCAAAATATTAATATTGATATTAATTGGTGGCAGTCAATAGACTCTGACAAAGAGAAAAAGAGACAAAATAACAAAAAAAGGGCATGAGATGGGCTATCTTGATAAATAAATAGCCTTTTTATAGATAAGGAATTTCTAGAAACCCAAGCTAGAGAATTCGTCGATAATCCAACTTATGCTTTTACAGAAATGAAGGCTTATGATGAGTATAGAAATACAAAGCAACTGAATACTATTAAGTTGCAGCAAGTACTTGATGGAGAAACATTTGATGAATGCATATGTCAATCTCAAGGTATGGAATTTATTAATGGAAAGAAGAAACTTCTTTTTAAGAATGGAAGTATATATCAAAAAAATGAATTGAATCAAAAGCTATTAAAAGTCAACACCATTAACATGAGTTGGACTAATATTTTTCTTATAGAAGAGTTATTTACTTATGTAGTCAATAATCATTTAAATAAATTTCCTAAAAGTCACTTTAATATTCAATACAAAATTAAATTTAAACAGTACATTCTTAAATTTGCTCTAAAATTTAGAAAGTTTTTGTCTAAAAAATAATATTCAAGTTAATTTACTGACAGGATATTTATAATTAATTGTTATGTCTCTCCATACACCCGTTGTATTTTTAATATTCAATCGCCCTGATCTAACCGCTCAAGTTTTTGAAGCAATCCGTCAAGCCAAGCCACACAAGCTTCTAGTTGTTGCCGATGGACCACGCTTTTCGGAAGAAGCAGAAAAGTGTGAAAAAGCTAGAGTAGTGATTCAACAGGTAGATTGGGAATGTGAAGTCTTAACTAACTTTTCAAATGTAAATCTGGGTTGTAAGTGTCGTGTTTCTAGTGGTTTAGATTGGGTTTTTTCTGAGGTAGAAGAGGCAATCATATTAGAAGATGACTGTTTGCCAACACCTTCTTTCTTTACATTCTGCCAAACCCTGCTTGAGTATTATCGGCATGATGAAAGAATCATGCATATTAGTGGGAACAACTTCCAGTTTGGTCAAAGCAGAAGTGAGTATAGTTATTATTTTTCTAAATATAATCCTATCTGGGGCTGGGCATCTTGGAGAAGAGCATGGAAACACTATGATGTGGAGATGAAGACCTGGGAAGAGTTTAAAGTTTCAAAAATTATCAATTCAGTTCATACTGATACTTACGAACAAAATTACTGGCTCAATATTTTCGAGGAAGTTGATAAAGGGTTGATAGATACTTGGGATTACCAGTGGACTTATGTTTGCTGGTCACAGGGTGGTTTATGTATTATTCCAGATGTTAATTTAGTTTCTAATATCGGCTTCCGTTCTGATGGAACTCATACAACCACTGAAAGTTATTTATCTAACTTGCCCAAAGCTGATATATGGGAAATAAAACATCCTCCATTTGTACTTAGTCATCTAGAAGCTGATGCCTACACATTTGACTATAGATTTGGCGGCAAGGCTATGAGGGAAGCCGATTCTTTTACTGGAAAGCTTGGTATTCAAACATCAAATACAAAGCGACGACTAAAACGTTTATTCACTGATCCATTTGGCTGCTATAAATCTCTGTCTCAAATGACCAAACGGTGAGAAATCAACGTGGAGGGTAAATGTGGGCTTTTCTTTCTCCTAAAGGTAATGTAGAAAGCAAATAACTATTTATTTGGAAAAACTAAGTTATGATACTGGATGTAAATAATAATTTAAGATTCAATAATTGTCCACTTTGCAAATCTCTAGAAATATTTCAGATAAATAACATTGTTTATAACAAACCAACTTATTTTTCTAGTAACGAAATAATCCTATCGAAACAACCTGAGCTTTGGAGATGTAGATATTGTGGATCAAATTTTGTTCAGAATGTAATTCCTCAAGAAATAGCCAAGGTGTTGTATTGTCAAGGAGCTTCAGATCAAAGATGGAAAAGTGAAGCCTTTCAGGAATCAAAGTCTATCCCTCTTATAAAGATTCTTCAATCTCTCTTTCAAAAAAACTTAAAAGTCTTGGATATTGGGTGTAATACAGGAGAACTATTAGACTTTGCTAGACTTCAAGGTTGTTATACTTTTGGTATTGAATATTCTGAATCAAGTCATAATTTTCTGAAAGAGAAAGGACATATTATATTTGCGGACATTGTAAACATTAATGAGCGCTTTGATATTATAACCGCTTTTGATTTAATTGAGCATCTTTATAATGTTCCTGATTTTTTAAATAGTTGTTTTAACCAATTATTACCTGGTGGATATCTAATCATATTCACAGGTAATATTATGTGCTTAACAGCACGCTTCCTCAAAGGAAAATGGTGGTATGTTTGCTGGCCGGAACACATTGTTTTTCCCTCAATAAAGTATTTTGAAACTCAGAGTAAATTTAAGGTTGTAAATTATCTGAATACTTATCATTCTAAATATTTTAAAATTAATTTAAGTTTGTCTGTAAAAAACATTTTAAAAGGACAGTACTCTGGTATTCCCCCATTTCAATCAGATCATATGTTGATGATTTTAAAAAAATCAAATTTTGGTTCTTCAGTACCTGATATACCAAACAATTAATGACAAGTTAAGGAAAAGCAGGATTTGTTTTGAGCTATGAGATGCACACTTGACCAGATTCCCAGAATAATGCAAGATTTCTGATTATCTTAGATCAATTTTTATCTTTATCATGAGTTTTGAATACATGAGCATAGTAAAATCAACAAAAGCTTTAATATTGAAATTTTTACGTTTTATGGGATATGAATTATATCAAATAGAACATAAGATTAGACAAGAAAAACAAAAAACACTTTGGCTAGAAAATTATGGGATTAAAACAGTAATTGATGTTGGGGCAAACGAAGGACAATTTACAAGATATATAAATAAAATTCTTCCAATGGCAACGATTTATTCATTTGAGCCTTTGTCTGATTGCCATAAGAAGTTGGTAGCCAATTGCTCTAGTATTAATAAATTTCACTCATTCAATATAGCATTAGGAGATATTTCAGGGAAAATAAATATTAATCGCTGTAACTTTTCGCAATCTTCATCTCTGCTTTCTATGAATAAATTGCATGAAGAAGCTTTTCCTTTTTCAAAAGGAATATCTATACAAGAAGAAATTAATATTTCTAGTTTAGATGAAATTGCAGATCAGATGGTTTTGGAAAAACCTATTTTAATCAAATTAGATGTTCAAGGATTTGAGGATAAAGTGATTTCAGGTGGCATACAGACAATTAAAAAAGCAGATGTTTTAATAATTGAGTTATCACTAGAAATGTTGTATGAAGGTCAATTACTATTTGATGATATCTACAAAATTTTAACGAACTTGGGTTTTAAGTATCAAGGGAATCTCGAACAAATGCATAGTGCAGTTGATGGAAAAGTTGTTCAAAGTGATGGAATTTTTGTGAAATCTAATAATCAGTAACTAGTTCCTGTTGTCTCATTGGTTCTAGGCGCGGAGCAATTACCAAAGGCGTTGGTATAGCTCCAGATACTTTAGAGGATCAATCTTAAGTAAAATAAAACGGGATCATAGTGATGACAGTTTACATTTTAGATGCGATCGCAATACTTGGAATGGGGCGATCGCTCTTATAAAATATAAGTAGTAAG
>CAZZZY010000333.1:0-6759 GCA_964658545.1 uncultured Acetobacteraceae bacterium
ACAGGTGACACTTGTGGGCGTTGTCGCCGCCGATGGATTGCTAAATTTATCAGATTATCGCGCCAGTGAACGGGCATTTCAAACCTTGACTCAGGTAGCTGGACGTGCTGGTAGAGGCGATGATCCGGGGAGGGTGATTGTACAAACTTACACTACAGAGCATCAGGTAATTGCAGCAGTGCGATCGCACGATTATCACTCTTTCTCCCAAGCTGAGTTAGAACAACGCCAAGCCCTCAACTATCCCCCTTATGGACGGTTAATTTTACTGCGCTTAAGCAGTCTCGATCCCATTCAAGTGCAAAATACCGCGCAAATAATTGCCACAGCCTTGAGTACAGAAGAAGAATTCGAGATATTAGGCCCCGCACCAGCGAGTATTTTACGGGTAGCTAATCGTTATCGCTGGCAAATATTGATTAAATTTGCCCCCGATGCATTGCCACAATTACCAGATTGGGAAGAAGTGCGATCGCTTTGTCCTTCGTCTGTTAGCTTGACCATTGATGTAGACCCATTAAATATTATTTAATTCAATACGCTTGGGTTAAGGCTAAAAGTCTTTGTTCAAAGTCAGTTTTTTTAACGTAGACGCAAAGCGGCTTCCCGCAGGGTACCACAGAGACGCAGAGTACACAGAGAGAAGAAAAAAACGCTTAACCCAAGCGGATTGGGAAATAATTAAGAATTTTTCGCTAGTAGCGAATTCGCGGATCTACATAAGCATTCAAAATATCAATCAAAATGCTCGCACTCACAACGATCGCACCAAAAAATACTAATACTCCCTGAACTGTGGGATAATCGCGATCGGCAATGGCTTGATACAATCGATTAGCTAATCCAGGCCAAGAAAATGTTACCTCTGTTAAAATTGCCCCACCTAAGAGAGATGCAAAGGTTAATCCCAAGACTGTAATTACTGGGATTAGAGCATTTTTTAAGGCATGGGAGACTAAAATCTTATTTTCACCAATACCTCTGGCTCTAGCGGCTTCTACATAATCTGCTTGCAAGGTTTGCTTTAAATTCACTCGCACAATTCGCTCAAAAATCCCACTCAGTAAAATTCCCAAAGTGAGACTCGGTAGGGCAAGATGGTGCAAAGAGGTGAAAAACTGGGTGAGATTTCCACCGAGTAAGCTATCAATTGTATACAATCCAGTCACAGGAGTGGGAGCGGGAAGATTGGGCGGAAAGCGGTTGGAATTGGGAAACCAACCCAGTTGGACTGAGAAAATCAACTGTAAAAGCATTCCCGCCCAAAACATAGGGAGTGCGTAGGTGATGATCCCAAACAAGCGTCCACCGACATCGAAATATGTCCCAGGACGAGAGGCTGAAAGAGTCCCAACTACAATTCCAACGATGAGTGCAACCGTCATACTACATACTGCTAGCTCCACCGTCGCCGGGAAGTATTGTCCAATTATGTCCCCAACATTTTCTCCTCGACTCATTAAAGAGGTTCCCAGGTCAAAGCGCAGCAGATTTCCCAAATAATTCAGGTACTGTAGCCACAGAGGAAGGTTTAAACCTAGTTGTTTTCGCAATTCTTCTTTAGCAGCTTCTGGCGCACGTCCACCGAGAATTGCATCTGCGGGATCTCCTGGTGTTGCTCTTAGTAAAAGAAATACAATGGTGATAATAGTTAATAGCTGAAGTGGTGCGAGAAGCAACCGGGAAACAATGTAATATTGTAAAGCTTTAGAACGAGACATAAGTAATTCAAACTTTAAAATGAAAAATGCGCTTTTTGGAACTATTGTATCTATTAATTTAGATATATAAACCTCGTCTAGGTTGAGACCCGTAGTTTTTCTTCATCGGGTTTGAGATGAGTTGTATAACCCACAAACGATCTGCCACTGTATTGGGACAGTCGTTAATTCGTTCTTGAAATGCCTTGACCTATTCAATCAGGTCAGACTAATGCTCAAGGAATCTCTATATTTACCAAACCTGACTCTATGATCAGAAATCAAGCTAATTCATTACTAGAATCACCAGTAGGTAATTTACAAATTCCTGAGTTACCGCCTACTAGTGTGAGTGTTATTTCTCAAGCCATCCAGTTTTCTTTGGTCATTCCTACTTATCAAGAGAGTGACAATATCCAGAATGTTGTTACTAGATTAAGCCAAACACTAGACGAGTTTATCGCAGGAGATTACGAGCTAATTGTAGTAGACGATGATAGCCCAGACCATACTTGGGAAGTTGCACTATCTTTAATACCAGAATATCCACAATTACGAGTGATACGCCGTCAGCAGGAGAGAGGATTGTCTACTGCTGTAATTCGGGGATGGCAAGCTGCTAGAGGAAGTATTTTAGGGGTAATTGATGGAGATTTACAGCATCCACCTTATGTGCTGCAAGAACTTTTGCGTGAAATTCAAAATGGAGCAGATTTAGCAGTAGCCAGTCGTAATGTGGAAGGAGGCGGCGTAAGTAGCTGGAGTTTTATCAGACGTTTTTTGTCTCGTGGAGCGCAATTGTTAGGATTAGTTATCCTTCCGAGGGTATTGAGTCGAGTTTCTGACCCCATGAGTGGTTATTTTTTGGTGCGTCGCAATTCGATCACAAATGTCACCTTTAATCCTGTAGGATACAAAATTCTTTTGGAAGTAATCGGGCGGGGTAAGGTAAACCATATTGCAGAAGCGGGTTATGTGTTCTCTGAGCGTAAAAAGGGTGAAAGCAAAGTTACTTGGAAGCAATATATAGATTACATACACCACTTAGTGCGGTTGCGACTCTCAACAGGGCGACTGGTAAGAGCTAGTCAACGCATCAGTTTTCCTGTTGGTCGATTTTTCCGTTTTGGTTTAGTGGGGCTGAGTGGGGTATTTATAGATATGGTGCTACTTTACTTACTAAGCGATCCAACAACACTGGGTTGGCCTCTAACACGCAGTAAAATCCTGGCATCGGAAATTGCAGTTTTCAATAATTTTCTGTGGAATGATGCTTGGACGTTTGCAGATGTCACTATGCACCAGCAAGAATGGCATCAACGATTAAAGCGGTTTTTGAAGTTCAATCTTATTTGCCTTGCTGGACTAGTGTTGAATGTGTTGGTATTGAATCTGGTATTTAATTTTGTAATTCACAATCGCTACATTGCTAACTTGATTGCGATCGTATTTGCTACCGTTTGGAACTTCTGGGTGAACCTAAAGCTGAGTTGGAGGGTGACAGAAGTGAAATAAAAATTTTTAGTTAAGTCTTTTCTTAAATTGCAACTAGCTGCAATTTAAGAAAGGTTTTATTAAGAAGGGGATTCAGACACAACGGCCACGCTCAGTGACCAATGACTACTTTTTAATTGTCTGGTAAACCAGAGTTTGGGTGGGATTAAGTTGTACGCTGCTAACACCTTTTTGGGCAAATACATAGTCTTTGCTTTGCCATAAGGGAACGTAAGGTACATCAGCAGTTACTTGCTTTTGAATTTCTGTAAAAATTTTCTGACGTGCTTCGGGATTTAGTTCTTTGCGTTCCTGATCAATCAGTTTATTTATGGCTTCGCTATAGTAGAAAGAACCCTGAATTTGACTACCTCCATCTTCACATCCTTTAGCTACTGAACCTTTATCACAAGACAAAAACGGTTGGACGTAATTATCTGGGTCTAAAAAATCTGGATACCAATCAAGTAAAGCTCCTGGATATAGTCCCTTGGCAATGTCTTTAAAGAAGGCTGGCCCTTCAGCAGGGGTGACTTCAAATTGCAGTACTCCATCCATTTTGACATCGACAAGGGATTTGAGTGTCTGTGCTGCTAAACTACGAGTAGGCGAACTAGAAGGATACCAAATTTGTATTTTTGCAGGATTTTCTTTGGAGAAGCCAGCAGTAGTTAACAATTTTTTAGCTTGATCAAAGTTAGCATCGCCATATTTATCTTTGAATAATGGCTGGGAAACATTGAACGTTGTAGGAATCATGCTATAAAGTGGATCTGCTTGACCAAGTAACACTCGCTCATTTAAAAGTGGACGGTCAATTATTGACGCGATCGCTTGTCTTACCTCTAATTTATCTAAAGGTTTTTGATTCCGGTTTAATACCAGATAACTTACTACACTACCTTCAGCAGCGATCGCTTGCCAATCTCCTTTTTTACCACCTTCTTCCAAGCTACGATTTTGATCTGGCTGTAGAGACAGATAAGCTACATCCACTGCGCCTGTACGGAAAGCATTAAACAAATTCACCGGACTAGTTTGAATTTGGAGGTTAACACCCTTGTTAACTGGTTTTTCTCCCCAATACTGATCAAACGGATCAAATCTGATTGAATCAGTACCATACTGCGCTAACTTGTAAGGGCCAGTCCCCACAAAGATATTTGGCTGGAATTTACCAGCACCGATTTCGTAAGCTTTTGGCGAAACTGCACAAACCCCAGGAAACGCCAGCAGTGACGGAAACGCTGCAAAGGGCTTTTTTAGCTTAATGCTTAACTCATACTCGCTTGTGGGTTTTACCGAATCTACTATATCAGCTAGTAAGAATGAGGGTTTTCCTTTATTTTCCATAAAGCGCTGGATGGTAAACGCCATTGCTTTAGCATTGAAGGGAGTCCCATCATGAAAAACTACTCCCTGACGTAAAGGAATGGTATAAGTTAAGCCATCTTGAGTGACTTTGGGTAGTGCTGTAGCGAGTTGTGGCTTAATTTCTGTGCTTCCTGGTTCGTAGGTGTAGAGGCGATCGCTCATATTAAACACCAACCCCAAGGATGCTAACTCATAAGCATCAGCTGGATCAAGGGTTCTCGGCTTTGCTGTTGTACCTATAGTAATACGACCATCACCTGTAGGGCTATTTACAGAAACCGATGGCGGTGTAGTTGGTTGTGGACGAGGAGCGCAACTCACAACTAAAAATAAGCATAGAGAGAACAAAGATAGGAATTGTGTAATCCGACCCCACCGTTTCACGGACAAGGAAAACCAGGTCATACAGTTAAATTTTATGTAATCAGAAGTCAGTGATCATACTATATATTCGCTAGTTTTATAGAAATTTTTACAATTAATTACTAATTCACCCATTTTTTGATGCTGAACAAAAAGATCCCCAACTTCTTGAAGATGTCGGGGATCTAAGTCTCTGTTGGGTGTTTGTAAATATATATAAATAATTAGAAAATGCGAAAAAATATCATTATTCTAAATATTGAATAATTCAAAGTGTTGAAATTAACTGTTCATAATTTTGAAAATTAGAGTCAAGAGAATAGTAATTTAATATAAAAATTTCTTTCCCCTTATATCGTTCACCTTTAAAATTATCTTGCTTGCTTTTTCCATTTTTTTGATCGTCGGTTCTATTAATTGTATAATTCCACTCTTTGTCGTGTATTTCTAATGCCCATTCATATAGGTTTCTAATTTCTTCGCTATTATCATAAGTTATAAGAAATTTTATCCTCTCCTTATGTCTGTTTAATGTTTGGCATAGCCTGAAATGATCATCTTTAGAAAATGAATGAGCATAAAATTTATCTTGATCCGCATTAAAATAAGGAGGATCGATAAATAAAAAAGATCCATTAGGTACAGATTCGATAACTTCTCCAAAGTCGAGATTAGTAATTTTAACGTTTTGAAGTTTCTCAGAAGTTCGACGTATGTTTCTGGGCCAATTCTCTGGACGCATACTGTATTTGTCACCATATCCCCAATAACAGTTTTGATGCTTCATAATCCCAGAGTAGGAGGTTCTATTAAGGTAAAACCATCTACCAGCTTGTTCTAATTTATTTTGTGGGATGAATTCATTTTTGTAATATGTATGTCTTTCTTTAGTAGCAGATTCACCTGCTAAAAATTTTATTAATTCTTCTGGTTGCTCTCGAATTATTAATAAGGTATTTATTAATAATTCATCAATATCATTAAGCCAATTAATATTTACTTTATCTTTTACAAAAAATATAGACCCACCCCCAGCAAAAGGTTCAGCATAATAAGAGTGAGAAGGAATATGATTAAGAATCAAATTACGAGCATAAAATTTGCCACCAGGATATCTAAATGGTGAATTTATGGCTTTGTTCATAATTACCTAAAATATTTATATTATATTCGCTACCTGCTAACTCTAGTATACATGAATATTTGTTGTCAATTTGGCAAAAAAAGTAAAAATGTTAGCCCAAAGTTAAATAATCTTATATTGGGATTTTTATCATGAGCTACATTGATAAATAGCGTTATTTATATTAATTAATATTGAAGTATTTGTAACATAAATAGTATTAGTTGAAAATATCATTAGTTATACATAATTAACAAATAATATAGGATATGGTAAACAGCAGATTGAAAGTTTAATAGTGAGACTAAGAGCGTGAAGTATTTCTTTCTATCTGAGGGATGGACAGTTGCTAGAGTCTGGGCATCTGATGGACTTTGGCAAGTCACCGCATGGCGACGACAACCAGATATTCAGCGAATGAATATTTGTTTAGTGGAAGAAAACGAATTGCTATGGCTTTATCGAGTTGAAGAAGCCATTTTAACCGTTGAGGTGAAGCCGACAATATCAGTCACAGCCGGTACTACCATAGGTCAAGTAGTACTCAAGCGTCTGATGAGTGCTGAACAGGTAATCGAACGCCTAAACACAGCTGAGGCGAAGTGTCAACTGCAAAATATCCAGTTGGTGGTTCAGTAGATATTGGGAATGGGGCATGGGGAATGGAAAGACAAGGGAGGCAAGGGGAATAACCAATGCCCAATG
>CAZZZY010000334.1:0-6752 GCA_964658545.1 uncultured Acetobacteraceae bacterium
CAACCTGAATATATATAGATAATATTATGAGTAATCATTTAGCGATCGCCACAGTCACTGCAACTTTACAAAAAATTATTAAGGCTGCGATTCAAGCAGATATCAGTGGTGCGACTGTCACCACGGTCAAACCTGGCGCTAGTGGTGGTGGTGGTACACCCGAAACTGGGGTAAATCTTTACCTCTACCAAGTTGCCCCTAATCCCGCTTGGCGCAATGCTGATTTACGTACCCGTCGCCCCAAGGGAGAATTAATCAAGCAAGGACAAGCGGGGTTGGACTTGTACTATATCATGACTTTTTATGGTAATGAAGCACAACTAGAACCACAACGTCTGCTGGGTAGCGCTGTGCGTGCGATTGTTGATTATCCGATTTTAACGGCGGAATTACTTCAGGAAACACTGGCTGATTCTGCTTACAGTTTTTTGGCTAGTTGTACTTTAGACCAGCAAGTGGATAGAGTTACGGTTGTTCCGACGATGATGGATACGGAAGAACTCTCAAAAATTCGCTCGGCGTTTTTTCAGTCTCAGCACGCATTATCTTTTGCTTTCCAAGGTGGGGCTGTATTAATTGAAGGTAATAAGGGCAGTGGTAGGGCTTTACCTGTACGGCGAATTGCTACTTACAGCACGCCCAATCAGCCAAGGATTTCACAAGTGATATCAGAGGTTGGCACTGCTGAACCAATTGTGGCTAGCAGTAGCTTAATTATTCGTGGTACTCAGTTAGAGAACCCATCTGCAATTATTAAGATTGGGGATGCGAAACTGACGCCACAACAAGTTACTCTCAAGGAAATTCAGTTAAATTTATCTTCATTGCCAAAAACTGAGATACTGCCTCTCCGGGCTGGGGTGCAGAGTTTACAGGTGTTGCATCCGACACCTGTGAATTCTTTGTTGTCACTAGGTTCGGAGTCCGTTTTTGGGTCGAATGTAGTGCCGTTTATTTTGTGTCCGACTGTACTGTTGGTGGAGGTAGAAGAAATTGAGGATTCAACTCAGTTGCGCGTTGAGGTTGATTTAACGGTTGGTGTTAAGCAACGAGTGTTATTGTTTTTGAATGAGCGCTCTCAGGAGAATCCGAGAACTTATATTTTGGCGGCTCACTCTCGGAAGGAAGATAGTTATTTGGTGACTTTTCCTATGGGTGATGTCAAGGTGGGAGAGTATTTGGTGCGGGTGCAAATTGACGGTGCGGAAAGTCCTTTGGAGGTTGATACTCATCCCAATAGTGAGACAAGTCAACAGTATATCCGTCCGACTGTGCTGATTGGGTGAAACTGGAAATCTGTGAAGATTGCCTAAGTCCATTCATTAGGGATATCAACTCTCTTTTCACATCAGCCAAAAGAAAGAAGACTGCTATGTTCCCAAGCTGAAAAATGGGAATTGAAACGGTTTCATTCAAGCTTCACTCAGAGCGAATCTCTCCATGTTGCCGAATATGTTCAAGCATTAGTTGCCCAATTCAACCTCAGCCAAGGTGCCATCCACACTGCCGTTTCTACAGCCAAAGCACATTTTATTGACTATTTAGTGAGTTTGGAGATAACGAGAATCTAACTGTTGGAAAAAACTTTCAGCCTGATAAATAGTTTCGCTCACCCACATTGGCCGCCGTGACCAAGACCCGCAAGACTAACCCGCCCGGTATCGACCGTCATAAATCGCTTCCGTCCCTTGATTTTTTTTCCTGCATCATACATAGCCGATCAATTGACTCACCATCGCTGCACTCTTGACGCTTTGACTATCGATGACCGATCAACGATGGACTTCGATGGCGCTCCTGCTCAATTCGTGTCCATTGTCGGAGATTATCGTGAATTTTCAGCCACGTTCCGTCTTTGCGCCATTTGCGAAAATAGCTGTATACCGTCTGCCAGACGGGAAAGTCACCCGGTAGCGTAGACGCGGAGCGGCTTGTCGCCAGACATCGCCATCTAACTCCTTCTACCAGGACATAGAAAATTGCGTTCAAGACTTTCAACATATCAACTTCACGCTTACGACCGCCGGGTTTTGGTTCTGGAATCATGTCACTTAGAAATTCATATTGGGCGAGGGTCAGATTGCTGGGGTATGCTTTACTCATGTTGCTCACGAGAGTGCTGTCTACTATCTATTCACAGCGTATACTGAGAGAGCTTTTTTACTATTTTTCTGACTTTTCAAACAGCCTCTTAGGGCACAGGTAAATTTTGTTAATTCTAAAATTCATTAAAACGCGATCGCTTCCATCGGGGCTACGCCCATCGAAATTGACTTTTTCACTAACTTCTAACTTCCTGACTTTCAACTTCCACCCACTAGCCGGTGAAGTCGGAAGTTACTGCAAGTAAGAATATTTAAATGGGGATTCACACCCCAATCAAATCTTAAAAAATTTTCTTCCCTAGTACCCAGTACCCAATCCCAGAACCGATCGGTTGAATTTACATTAGGAGATTGATCATGCTTGGTAAAATATCGCTTATAACTTTTTTGATTGCAAACAGTGTGTTACAGTGTAGCGTCAGTCAAGTATTAGCACAATCAGTTCCAGAACCAGCAACAGTTTTAGATGCTGTAGTTAGTAGTAATAGCACTCTTATTCGAGGCGAGCGAGTAGTAAGTTCAACTAATCTTTCTGATGGAAAATATGGAGTATTTTTTGACAAGGACGTATCAAAATGCGCCTACAGTGCGACTCTTAGAGATAATCCAGGTTTCATTACAGCGGCAAGAAACGCTAACAATTACAACGGTGTAATTGTTAGCACATATGATCCAAATGCGATATTGACAAATAACAGCTTTAATCTGATTGTTGCGTGTCCTCGAAACTAACTTCCAATAATCATTTTGGTGGATGTGCCCAGTCCCAAACCTACGAACATAGCGAAAGCCAACACGCTTAAACGAATTAGCTTATCTTATCTGAGCTAGAACCACTATAAGCCACAATAGAAGTTGCCGATATTTAAGGCGCTAATTATGGAAGAATTATTAACTCTGAAAGACTTGCTTTTTAAAGGCGATGTTCAAGGAGCATTGCTTATAGTGGAAGAATTAACTGAAATGAGCCGAAATGACATCATCAAAACGATTCGTAGCTATGCAGTGATCCTATTGTTACATCTAATTAAACAACAAGCTGAAAATCGCACGACTCGCTCTTGGGAAGTCTCTATTCGGAATTCAGTTCGGGAAATTCAGCGGGAAAATAAGCGCCGTAAAACGGGGGGCTATTATCTCACGCCAGAAGAATTGTTAGAAATTTTAGCAGAAGCCTATTTAAATGCCATCGATGAAGCTTCCTTAGAAGTAAAAGAAGGTCGTTATGAACCCCAAGAATTAGAAAAACTTATTAACCAAGAAGAAATTATCAATTCTGCTTTGGCTTTAATTTTACCAGGAGAGTCTAGTTAATTGGCTAAACAGCGACTCGACACACTATTAGTAGAGCTAAATTTATGTTCTTCTCGCGCCTTAGCACAGAGGTTAATTCAGGCGGGGGAAGTTACTGTTAATCAGCAGCTAGTTGATAAACCTGGTACAGAAGTTGATATTGCGGCTCAAATAAATATTAAGGAGCGATCGCCTTTTGTTTCTAGAGGCGGTGAAAAACTCTCCAAAGCTTTGTCAGTATTTGCCATCCCGATAGTAGAGCGCATTTGTTTAGATGGTGGGATTTCTACTGGTGGTTTTACTGATTGTCTCTTGCAAGCTGGAGCAAAACAAGTTTACGGTATTGATGTTGGTTACGGACAAGTTGACTGGCGGTTGCGAAATGATTCGCGGGTGATTTTGCGGGAACGCACCAATTTACGGCAACTACGACCACATGAGTTATATGGCGAACATGACCCGATTCCTGATTTGGCGGTGGTCGATGTATCGTTTATCTCTTTAATAAAGATTCTGCCTGCTTTGTGGCAACTAACTCAAGCTAACCGAGAAGCTGTGTTGTTAGTCAAGCCACAGTTTGAAGTTGGCAGATCCCGTGTGGGTAAAAAAGGGGTTGTGCGAGATCCAAACGACCAAGCTGATGCTATTTTCCAGGTGTTGCAAGCAGCCCACAAATTAGGATGGAAATACAAAGGCTTAACTTGGTCGCCGATCACTGGTCCGGCTGGGAATATCGAATATCTTTTGTGGTTGGGAATGGAAAGTGAAACAGCACCACTTGATTTAGAGGCAATTAAGCAAATAACGCAATCAGCAACAACTAATTTACGGAAGAGTTAAACGTCGTAGATTAGACATTCTACGGAGGCTGGGTGGCGATCGCAGTAATTTTCCAAAGAGGTTTTCTTTGATTTTCCTTGTTGTTGATGAGCTTTCTCAGCTTGTAATTCTTCCACAATGTCCCAGGCTACGGCACAACCAGCAGAATTACTACCATCTAGTTCACAAGTTGTTCGGGCTTCAGTAATGGCATTAGTAATGGCTTCTTCAAGATTTGCTGCTCCAGCAGTTTCAAATGAGTTTAGGGTAGTTGTCATGATTCTTTCACCTTTAATTTACAAAGATAGATATTAGAGGATAGGGAATAGTTTTATTTTCTATTAACCTGTTCCCTGTAACCTGTTCCCTCAATCTTGCATCCCAAATTGGGAATGTCAGTCAATTGTCAGAAGAGCTTGATAGAAGTTCATAAACACTTGTAAACAGTAACAAATACTTAACGAATTTTATTTATTCTTAATATTTTATGCATAACTCTTGTCGCAGACGATACAGAATTGTGTTCTGGTCAACTTCAGAGAGAATTTCTTGAATGACGCTGCTAGCGCCCAACTGTCCCCAGGTACAGCCTTTTTCGAGATAGACTTGGGCAGCTTTGCCTACGGAGTATGCACCATAACCGGCGATCCCAGCTTGAGCGATCGCACTGCCAGCAAAAGCAGTAATATTGCTGGGATTGTCCCCACTGGTTATTGCAGCTGTACTTTTACCCAAACCCAGAAGAAAACTACTACCTAATTCCCCCAGTAGCAAGCCACCAGAACTAAATAAAATCGTTTTTAAAATTTTCCCGGCTTCATAGCTAGTCATCGGTAAACCATACAATCTAGCTAGAGCGCGAATTAAAGCTAAATCAGCAACAGTTCCGCCAAGAATATCTAAGAAGGCAATGGGATTGAGCATTACTGCCAAAGCTTTGTATTTGGTAAATTGCCAAATGACATCTTCGGCTTCTTGTTCGCGTAATTCGATGGTTTTTTGAGCAATCGCGGTTTCTGCATCCCGCGCTTGGATCAGTGCATTTAAAGCGAGAAGCGATCGCCCTTCCCGATTTAGAATGTTCAGAATTGTCTCTTTGAGTTCGTCTACTTGGGGTGGCGGTGTCTCCCATTCATAACTGACACGTCCATCAGGCCACTCAACCCGCACTTCCATTGCTGCTGGTTCCGCCGCCACCATGACAATTTCATCAGGTAGTAGAGGCTTCGTGTGGGGATTCCCTGCACCTAGTTGTTGTAAATTTTGGTAAATCGCTCCCTGGTCTGTATCTGGGTAAAGGTCTATTTTGTTAAATACTAAAATCAGGGGTTTTTGCGATCGCCTTAATTCCAGAAGCGCTTGATACTCAGTGCGGGTGATATCACCAGACACGACAAACAAAATCAAATCCGCCTGATGCACTACTTCTCGTGCCATATCCGCCCTTGACTCACCCTCAATTTCATCTAATCCGGGAGTATCAATTAATTCTACTAGTACCTTACCACCGGGTTGCCACCGCACCGAACGGGGCCATTGGGTGACACCGTTCAGGGGCCCAGTTTGCAGAATCTTGTCTCCCAGCAAAGCATTTAAAACTGCTGACTTCCCACGACTCACCAAGCCAAAGGCAGCAATTCTAATGACGTTAGAATCCAGTTTGTTGAGTGTGGAATTCAAAGCTTCCAATTCTGGTTTCAACAAACCTGCCAATTCCGGGTTGGATGACAACTGTCCCGACTTGCGAAGATATCCATACCAAGACAGCACTTGTCTGAGACTGGCGCGGGCACGATTTAAGTGGGTTTCTTGCAGATTACGCGAACTCACCATATAACAGTACTTTCAACCTCTATTTACCTAAAAATGCTCACCTAATGCTCAAAATAACATTCTTACGTATTAATAATCTGGTAGGGTGTTGTCAAAAACAACACCTTTTTTGGTGACTTACCAGGTCAAAGAATTATTCAGAATCCTCCTCAGAAATCTCGGTTGGTGCGATCGCCTAAAAAAGCTAAGGGACTTGCATAAAAATAAAATACCAGCCAGACAATCTGAATTAACTAGAAAAGTCCAAAATCTGATTGGTACATTATTAAACCGCAAGTCCCTAACCTCGTAAGCTAATCGTTATTCATCGTCACTAGCTTTTTGTTGCTATCCTTAGCTTCTTTTGCTTTTTCTTCTTCATCCGCTTCACTAGCAACAGTACCACCTGTCTCCTGAACGTGGGTGATTTAGTCCAGTGCAGTTTCAATAGTTCTTTTATTTTTCTTTTCATATCATTTCTCACAACGCTCTATTACTTTGCCATTTAACCCGGATTTCTCACCAGATTTTTCAAACAGAAGCTTTTTCTTTGTCCAGAGGTCGTAGGGGCGGGTTGAGCGATATCTTCATGAATGATTATATCTATTAACCCGCCCCTAAGAGGATGTTTGAAAAGTATTATCGCTAACATTAAAACCTCAGAAACCTAACCCAATACGCTTGGGTTAAGGCTAAAACTCTGTTACCAAAGTCAATTTTTTA
>CAZZZY010000335.1:0-6750 GCA_964658545.1 uncultured Acetobacteraceae bacterium
TCTCACCTCCATTGTTGGTCATAATTTCTTGTTTGTATTTATTGACAGTTATTTGCAGGGCTTTCTGTAACGCCTCATTTAACTCTACTAGTACGCAAGGCGCTTGGTATTTTGTGACGTATGGCTCTGAAAATGCGATTTCTTTTTGAAGTTTTGTCACTTCTGCTGCACTCAGCGCCTGCTTACACAATGAACAGCTTTTTCCTTCAAGTGGTTTTTTATAATTAGCGCAACGTTGGTTTTTGCAGGTCATTCCGTAGGTACGCTTCATCAATCTATAACCAATAACAGAATTCGTAATTTCTCCCCAGACAAGAGTTAAACGTAAACGAGCATCTTTGATATTAGTAGAAATAATTTTCGATTCCGCCAAGGTAGAAAGTGGTTGAATATCTAATTCTGACTCCGCTTCAGTAAATAAATCTGTATCTTTTCCTAAAAATGTTAATATTGCTTCTCCTTTGTCTGAATTTAGGCTTTCACTACGGTATGCTATTAATTGCCCGCTCTCATCTTGCACCATATATATGGCTTCGGGAAATACTTCTCGATGGGCTAACGGCAGCGACATACTTTCTAGAATTTCGCCCGTATGTTTGTTAATTAGAGAAATTGACCTTTGAGTGCTGCTTCTGATATTAATTTCTTTATGAGGATAGCCTCTTCCCCAGAGTTTTCCATTACCGCTTAAGAAAATTTTGTTTTGTTGTAAAAGAGAATCTGCAACTGCACCGGCTGTTTTTCCAAAACGAGTATTCAGTTCTCCTAAAGCTAAACTACTTTCAATGCAACCACATTCTAAATGTTTACCTAGAATGGTTGGATAGTCAGGGTTAAATGCGGCAGATTCAACTTCTCCTGATAGTAACTTTTGGTTATGTCGAGCGTAGTATACATCAATGGGGTTTTGTCCTAATGGCAGATAAATCACTAGCCCGTGCTGTTTGCGTCCGGCTCGACCAACTCGTTGCCAAAATGACATCAAGCTACCTGGAAACCCCCGAATTAGACAGCAGTCTAGTTCAGGTAAATCGATTCCTGCTTCTAGGGAAGAAGTTGAAATAATTACCTTGATTTGTCCACCTTGGAGTTTTTGAATAATCTCGCTACGGCGATCGCCCGTTAAGGAACTGTAGAAAACTGCTACCTTGGAAGTTAAATAACCTAATCCAATGCGTTGTGTTTCTCGTTGGATTAATCCAAGTAAACCTTTGACAGCTGCACGAGAATTATAGGTAAGATGGGAAAGAGAAACACCCCTGCTAGTACGGCTAAAGAAGTAGAACGGTTATTGTAAGCCGCTAGGGAAGATGCTAACCAAGACCAGCCTGTGCTATTGCGGCTGGTGCAGGAACGATTTATCGAAACTACTTTGCACCCGTAAATGGGCAAATCGGTCAATCAACAACAAACCAAATCGATTGCCTTGCGGATATGGGAGCAGCATTGGGAAATTCCAAAAGCCGTCTTTGGGAAATGAGAAACGGTTATGCTTTGGCATCACATAGCGGTTTGGTCGAAATTTCAAATCGACTTCGAGCATCAAGCAAGAATGAACTTGATCAATTACGACAGTTGTTACGAATCGGCATTCAGTGGAGTACGCAAGTAACGCTCAATGATTCCAAGCATACGGTATCACAAGCCTATTGCTCTGCCTTGCCAGTGAGCTACTGTCCTCATTGCTCAAGTCTTTGGACGGAATTTGCACGCCTTGTTTTAGAGGCATCCTATGAAGCAACGATTTGTGCTGCAATCTTGAATTCGATGAGAAATGGAAACAACAGATTGTTTCTTACGCTTCTCGGCGGTGGAGCATTTGGCAACGAAACCGATTGGATTATTGGAGGAATCCAACGTGCCTTGAACCTCTACAAACATGTTAATCTTGATGTAGCAATTGTAAGCTATGGCTCGTCTAACCAACATGTCCAACAACTTGTAAACCAATACAGCCACTAAGATCAAAAAAAACAATTGGTGTCGCAATACCTGCTGTTTTTGCGGCTTCCAAAACTAAGTTTTTATACTCTTCTACAGTAATATCGCCCCGATAAAGATCCAAGGAGTATGAAATCGCTGTGACTATAACTTGTGTGAGAATAGCGGTTCAATTTTGATTTGGTGTTTCTTCGGTTGGCAAAGAGCGAATCAACTCTCGAATCACATCGGTTGCTGGTCATCCTGTTATTGAACAGTATTTTTCTAATCTTTCTGCTTCCCCTGATGCCAGATTAATTGTGAGTCGTTTAGTCGCCCATTTCTTATTCACTGATTTAATCAACTCAAATTAAAACTACTTCTCTAATATCAATCATTCAAACTGTTATCACAATGATAAAAATAATGATATTAGCCTCAAGAAGCTGTAAAGTAAACAACTAATAAGTGTCAAGCCGTAGTGAAGAGTTTAAATTTAGTTTAAGTGATGAAGATTAAGTAATTTAAAGGCAACAATTATGAGTAGAATATAAGCTAAAAGTTTTTCTGTAATTAAGCATTCAGTGTAAATACATGGTAACTAGCAGCTTACCGACTGCATTGCTAGGGGCAATTTTGAACCAACCGGAGTTAAGTTCGGGAGAATAATACTTTAGTTAACCCAAGCACGATAGCTTAACTGCCTGCTGTAGGCGATCGCTTTCCTTTTAACTCATTGGCACAAGGCTTTACACCAACGCGACTGGTATTAATCCAATAGCCAATGTCAGGGCGACTAGTGATAATCTTGGGTACTTCAATTATCTCTGCGATCGCCTCCGGGGGGCGGTTACGTCATCGCACTCTTGGCAAAGCATAAGCCCATCACATATACGCCTGATTGATCCCCAGATTTTTGTTCTCAGCACACCATCACCAGGAGAGATATCTTTGGCATAGCGCGTTGTCAGCCAGGGCATCTGCTCAAAATCGCCGATGCCATCAATAATATGGTGATACTTGGGATTGCCTTGAAATAGCCATGAACAAGGTTTCAGTCCCCTTGCGGGGTAATAGGATTTGGAAACACAAGTCAAAGATACGCCTCAAGCAACAGTACAGCCAAGTTTCAGTCCCCTTGCGGGGTAATAGGATTTGGAAACCTAACCTCTGGAAATAATTCTGACTCTTCCATATTTAGTTTCAGTCCCCTTGCGGGGTAATAGGATTTGGAAACGCCCAGCGACCAGTCATTAAATAGTAAATGGCTCGAAATGTTTCAGTCCCCTTGCGGGGTAATAGGATTTGGAAACTGAAATGTTGAGTAAGTTAAATGCTACTCTAACAGTTTCAGTCCCCTTGCGGGGTAATAGGATTTGGAAACGCAAAATCCAAGCGATCGCCTGTATCGTGATAACAAGGTTTCAGTCCCCTTGCGGGGTAATAGGATTTGGAAACGCATACCTGTTCTTCCTATTATTCTCAGCCTGTTTGTTTCAGTCCCCTTGCGGGGTAATAGGATTTGGAAACTCTGGGAGTTGGTGCAAAGCTTGCTCTGAAGGTGCGATCAGTTTCAGTCCCCTTGCGGGGTAATAGGATTTGGAAACGAGAAAGCACGCGAGAGTATAGTGAATGCTCACTAGTTTCAGTCCCCTTGCGGGGTAATAGGATTTGGAAACTCGATACTTTCATTTTTTTTATCGCCACATTGAAAGTTTCAGTCCCCTTGCGGGGTAATAGGATTTGGAAACTGTGGGCACGATGGTGTACTTGCAAAATGATATCGGGTTTCAGTCCCCTTGCGGGGTAATAGGATTTGGAAACTACGTCGGTTGCTGAAGGAGTGGAAGAAAATGGAAAAGGAATGTTTCAGTCCCCTTGCGGGGTAATAGGATTTGGAAACGGTATTGCTATTTTTTTGACTATTAGCCTTCAGACGTTTCAGTCCCCTTGCGGGGTAATAGGATTTGGAAACTGCTGAATTAACGATAAACGTCTGTAACCCGCAAGGTTTCAGTCCCCTTGCGGGGTAATAGGATTTGGAAACCCACTAATTGCAGTAGCAACATTAGGTTTGATAGCGCGTTTCAGTCCCCTTGCGGGGTAATAGGATTTGGAAACCACTGGTGTGGGTATTATTGCTAGCCTCCAATCGTGGTTTCAGTCCCCTTGCGGGGTAATAGGATTTGGAAACATTTAATTCATTTCCAGCCAAAGGACTAGTATTCCCGTTTCAGTCCCCTTGCGGGGTAATAGGATTTGGAAACCCTATTGGTTACTATACAACGCTTAGTCCTGGGGCGTTTCAGTCCCCTTGCGGGGTAATAGGATTTGGAAACTGCTAGGAGACAAGACAGAAGCGCACGAGAGTAAGCGTTTCAGTCCCCTTGCGGGGTAATAGGATTTGGAAACAAGCTGAAAAATTATCCGAAATACAAACTCTTGTCAAGTTTCAGTCCCCTTGCGGGGTAATAGGATTTGGAAACTATTTAATGTGATTTAATAATTAAGTAATTAATTTGGTTTCAGTCCCCTTGCGGGGTAATAGGATTTGGAAACGCGTGATGCTGCCTTATCGAATGAGGTGGGATGGTTGTTTCAGTCCCCTTGCGGGGTAATAGGATTTGGAAACCTTTAGCGCCGTCTTTTACTGAAAACGTAGATCCTCCTGTTTCAGTCCCCTTGCGGGGTAATAGGATTTGGAAACTTCCCCTTGGGCTTACCGCCCTCTTTGTATATACCCATGTTTCAGTCCCCTTGCGGGGTAATAGGATTTGGAAACCAAGCAGTATCATTGTTTTTGCAGAGGATATTCAGGTTTCAGTCCCCTTGCGGGGTAATAGGATTTGGAAACCAAAGCATATTGCTTCGGATATTCTTGAGTGCGATGTTTCAGTCCCCTTGCGGGGTAATAGGATTTGGAAACCCATTATTGCAGCACAGAAATACCGCCAGAAGAAGGTAAATGTTTCAGTCCCCTTGCGGGGTAATAGGATTTGGAAACTACTAGGGACGGCAGTAAAAAACAGATTATAGGTGGGTTTCAGTCCCCTTGCGGGGTAATAGGATTTGGAAACGCCAGTGCTAAGGAGGAAATAGGAAAAGCTTGGCAGTTTCAGTCCCCTTGCGGGGTAATAGGATTTGGAAACATCTACAATTTCGGGGGTGTTCATGGGTGGTTAAACGTTTCAGTCCCCTTGCGGGGTAATAGGATTTGGAAACGGCTCCATCTGAAACTGTTACGGAGCAAGCTTCCTGGGAAGGTTTTTGACAGATCGAAAAAAAAGGTTATTTTCAGCCACTCTTATTGCAACTAATTTGCAACTTCCCGAATTGTTGAAACGCTGTAATTATTTACTTGTCAAGGTTCTGGCGATTTTGGCAGATCCCCAGGGTTTTTGACCTCGCTTCGACTTGCCAAACATCAAGCTGATTACATAATCATAAGACTATTGTTTCCTCTTGTCGAGGAATTTCTGAACCATAAGTAATTGTTCGTTTGATTGCACCCGCATCAAGTATATACAATCTAACCGAATCCTCTTCAGACTTAACCAGTTTTTCTATCTTGGTTTGGAGTGTAGCAAATTGTACTGCCGTTAAAAAACACTCAAAAACGCTGTATTGTGTCCATTTTCCGTAACCAGATAACATTTTGTGTAAGCGAGTGCGACGTTTATTTGCAGCTTTGTTATCAGGCAGATCGTAAATAATCAAATAGAACAGAGTAGTCATTGTCAAATTTTTCAATAAATGAATGATAATTAACGTAAAGCTAAAGCTTTATATGGAATCCCTTCTTGTAAATGGCGACCTAATAGCCGCGCTTGTAGTTCAATCGCTCGTCTATAAGTGCATCTGTACTCAAAAACAGGATGTTTAAATTCATCATTCATTTTGCGCTCGAATGCCTGTAAGAAAGTTTTCCTGGCAGTATCCTTCAGGCGATATGCACCTAAACTTTCGTTAAAATCGTCAGGTTGAATTTCATGTTTGTGCAATACAGCTAGTACTACATTGTCAGAAATCAAAGCACGAAATTCTTCCATTAAATCCAGAACCATTGCGGGCTGACCATGATGAACTTCGTGTAAATAACCAATATAAGGATCTAACCCAGCAACATGAACCGCAGCCGTTACTTGAACTCGCAACAAGCCATAGGCAAAACTGAGAAGTGAATTCACGGGATCAGTAGGCGGACGACGATTTCGACCAGTAAATGTCCATTGTTTTCCAACCATCCGTGGCCAGCAAGCAAAATATTCACGTGCAGCTAGACCTTCAATTCCTCTGACCTGATCTATGGTTTTTTGGCTTTTGACAAGACTTTTACGTTCTTTGAGAGGATTATCTCGCTCATTGTGACGATACAAAACCTGATATTGATTATGAATTTTGGCTGTCACAATTGCTTTGACTAATTCTAAACGTCCGACGGGATCGCTATATAGTTTATATTGCGCTAATCGCAATTGACCATTGCGCGAATAACCAGGAAGTGCAGAACCCAGATATTTACCAAAGCTAGAAAGATAATGAACAGGCATACCTAATTCTAAAGCATAAACTAGAGCATCACCTGTGACTTGAGGGTTGCCCATCAAGACAACTTGTTCAACAGTTTGGGCTGCAACAGTCTGTTTTTTCCAAGAACCATCTGATTGTTTAAGAGCAACATTAAAAGCTTCGTAATTCTTGCTCAAAACGGCATCAGCCTGAGTTACGTAAAGTACTGACATTTTAGAGTGGTGGTAATGAATGGTGGATAAAAATGATTATTGAAAGAGGCAGGAGGCAGGAGGCACAATTTGGATTAGCCGCAGAACC
>CAZZZY010000336.1:0-1272 GCA_964658545.1 uncultured Acetobacteraceae bacterium
GTATTTCGCTGAAATGTCCGCTTAATAAGGCTTCTAAAAAACTTTTTGGTTTACTAATAATCAGAATCAGGTGACAGAAAACCATATAAGTGGGAACCACTGATGATGGTAAATAAAAGCGGGTAAGGCTGTTGCTCAATAATTGTGTTAAGAGAAGGTGGAATATTCATAATGTGCCGTTTACTTGCTTACCTCGGTTCCCCTGTTTCCCTAGAGCATCTTCTGTATAAACCAGAACACTCACTGATAGTCCAGAGTTATCAACCCCGCGAAATGACCTCTGGGGTAGTAAATGCAGATGGTTTTGGTGTGGGTTGGTATCATAGTCAAAAAGATATTGACCCTTTTATTTATAAAAATATCCTGCCTATTTGGAATGATATAAACCTACCCAGTCTCAGCCGTTATGTTGAATCAAAGTGTGTACTTGCTTATGTCCGCAGTGCTACATCCGAGCAAGCCGTAGATTTTGTTAATTGTCAGCCCTTTAACCATCAACAACAACTATTTATTCACAATGGGCGAATCGAGAATTTCCGTAAAACATTACACAGAAAAATCCGCAGCACTTTAACTCATGATTTTTACGAAAAAATTAATGGCAATACTGACTCAGAACACATCTTTGCATTATTACTTTCACAAAGTCAAATCAACAAACATCGACCTCTAGAATATGCTTTACGCACTACATTATTAGCGCTTCGAGAAATGGCACAACGCTATCAAGTAGAAGCCTCACTCAACCTAATTTTTAGTGACGGACATCGTTTAATAGCTTCTCGCTTTGCTACCACTTCACCGCCTCCATCTCTTTACTGGATACGAGATGATCCGACTTTTCCGAAATCTGTAATTATTGCGTCCGAACCTCTATTTATAGGGAACTGGATTACTTGTCCAGAAAATAGCATTATTAGTGTGGGAGCAGATTGTGAGATCCAAATTGAGCAAATTTAGTGTGAAAGAACATTCAAGACTGGATATGGCATAATTCTCTCTCACCGATCAAAATTGGGCAACCCTACAGTCCCAATGCTTGAGCTATATCTGACTTTTCACTGTATCTGGAAAACCTCTCTCTCCTTGTAGGCTACGGTGTACGCACAAGTTTTACCGAAGCCATGTCTTTATTAAGAAATATCGCACTGCGTTTCTATCCGCCTTGGAATGAATTCCGAGTCTCATAGCCCAAGTCCACTTAAGTGGACTAGATAATCAATTCAGTCCAAAATCTAAAATTACATGACTTGCCCCTGACTTGATTGCTGG
>CAZZZY010000336.1:1282-6749 GCA_964658545.1 uncultured Acetobacteraceae bacterium
AGGAGCTATATAGCTCAAGCATGATTTTATTAGCTATGATGATGTGTTTCACTATTGGAGTAAGGGTTTGCCATCCAAGGTAACTTATTACGCCAAGTATACGGAGGTTTAATGTCGATATCTAAAGCTGTTAAAAGCAATCTTACTTCTCAAAACAGCGTTGAAAAACGCTTGCAGATAAAGCGTTTGCTAGGAGTAACTCAAATACTTGCACCTAATCCTGGAAGTGATGTAATTAAGGGATTAACTCAAACACCTAAATCTCTACCCCCCTGTTACTTTTATGATGACCTTGGTTCTGAGCTATTTGAGCAAATCTGTGATTTGCCAGAATATTACCTCACACGCACAGAGACAGCGATTTTACAGCAGTTTGCTAGTAAAATTGCCAAGATAACTGGCCCTTGTGAATTGGTAGAACTTGGTAGTGGCAGTTCTACCAAAACCCGGATTTTACTAGATGCCTACCAAAATCTAGGCTATCCTCTGCACTACCTACCAATTGATGTGAGTGCAGGGATGTTGGAGACTAGCGCCAAGCAGTTATTAGGTGATTATCCCTTACTGCAAGTTTATGCACTGGCGGGAACTTATGAATTAGCCCTTGCACAACTCCTACCGACGCAATTACCCAGCAGGATGATTTGTTTTATTGGTAGCAGTTTAGGTAATCTTACACCTGATGAGTGTGATGTCTTCTTTTCGGAAATTACAGAAGCCCTGCAAGTAGGTGAGTATTTCTTGTTGGGGATAGATTTACGAAAGTCGAAACAGATTTTGGAACCAGCTTATAACGATCGCCAGGGAGTGACGGCAGCGTTTAACCTTAATATGCTGGAGCATTTAAATCAGCAGTTTGAGGCGAATTTTGACACTATGCATTTTGAACACTGGGCATTTTACAATGAAAGTGAGCATCAAATAGAAATGCATTTACGCAGCCTGCGATCGCAAATTGTAGAATTACGCGCTCTTAACCTCAACGTTAATTTTGCACTAGGTGAGACTATCCTCACCGAAATTTCCCGCAAATTTGACCTCTATACTATCAAGCAGCAACTCACCGCACAGGGTTTATTACCTCTTCATGTCTGGACAGATCCAAATCAGTGGTTTGGTTTATTGCTCTGTCAAATGCAAGTATAAAGCAAATTAAGGTATACCTCACCGAACAAGGCAAAAGAAAAAATGGTCTGAACGCAAACAGCGTTGCCGTAGACTAGCCCCTAAATTTCTGATACTGTTGGCGAATCAATAGGGGATCTAACGCATCAGCCCCAATCCACCTGAAATTTCTGGAATTTTAGTGCGTTTCAACGCACTTTAGCTATTAGCCCGCAATTTATTGCAGGGCGGGAAAGCAACGCTTTCACCAAGGTTTTAGGGGTGAGGGGTTTAACAAGAGAGTAAATTGACCAACAGTATCATTTCTTTATGGGGATTATATTTTCACTAGATAAAGTTGCACATCATGAAAATATTAGCCACTGACTATTGCTGCATCGAAGGTGTGCGAAATATTCTACTGGATACAGGAATCCGTACCTTCGGCTTAGTTGCAGTTATATTGGCATTAGCAGTAGAAGAGTTGTTGGTTGCCTCCGAGAGGATAGCTGGTTTGTTATTAGTAGAATTAGCAAAATCACTCAATGGGATAGCCGGAGGTGAATTTGAAGATATGGAACTAGGATTATCAGTATTTTGACTGTTGGGCGTTACCGGAGTTTGACCTTGACATGGAGTAATTACGAAAGTCGAACTTGTTCCTAATGCCAGTATGAGGAAATGAGAAAAATATTGTTGCATAGAGATTGGTAAAATTGGTTAGTAAATATTCAAATTTTTCAGAAGTTGCGCTTGTTCTTAGTTATAAATAAAGCCGTAACTTTTCCATACAAAATCATGGCACTGTCATCCAATAAAACCTCGATTTTCGGGTTTTATAAATGAATATCTACTAGTACTTGTTAGTACATTAATTTCGCAAAAAAAAGCCTAAGCGTACCGAACCAACTTACCTATAAGGTAAGGGGAATGTAATTTTCTCTTTAATAAAAAGAGAGCAGTTATTTTAAGACTGCTGAATCAATCTGATCGAGAGTGAGCAAATAGATACACCTGGAATAGCTGACGTTTTTTTCATTAACTAAGCCAGCACAACTATAAACAGTTTAGTTGGATCTAACTTGTTACTAAAAGAGGAATATTACTGATATTTTTTAAAAAGCTGTTTGATAGTAAATAAACTCTTAACTCGCATATTTAAGTAGTTAAAGCAGAAAGTATATGAACTTTTAATAAAAAAAACCTAACCTTGATGAAGTAGCTTCCCTAAATAAGTATATGTATACGTTCAGCAATAGATACTAATCGTTTATCTTTAGACATCCTAAAGCGGCATCCCGTTACTAAGCTGATGTGCAGCTAAATTGTATAATACGAAAACGTAAAATTATTGTAGTGCGGGCATCTTGCCCGCGTCGCACATACAAATTAAATACGCAACAGCTTATCAGACGAACCAGCCAGCAATTAAGTGATAATTGTTTGATATTATGTCGATATTTTAAGCTTTACTATTCCACCTGAAACTTTCAGAGCATCTGGGGATTCTTACAAGTTACACTAAAATTCTATAATTAGTGAAACTCTTCTCTTGGGGAAACGCTACACGATCGCAGAGTTCAAAATGTACCCAAAATAATGTATATGTGATTTAACGCGCATTGCTAAAATTGCGATTGCAGTATGTCAAAGCAGCTATGCACACACTTGGCAACACAACTCCATCATCGGGCTACATCTTAGCGCTGGACTTAGGTACAACAGGCAACCGTGCCTTTGTGTTTAACGCAGACGGCAAGATTGTTGGACAGGCATACAAAGAACTAACTCAGTATTTTCCTCAGCCCGGATGGTTAGAACATGACCCTCAAGAAATCTGGCAGGATACCTGTTGGGTGATGCAAACTGCAATTGAGAATGCCCAGATTACTCCATCTGCGATCGCAGCGTTGGGACTAACAGTACAGCGCGAAACCTGCTTGATTTGGGATAAAACTACTGGTAAGCCATTTCAAAAAGCGATCGTCTGGCAAGATCGCCGCACAGCTCCCCTTTGCCACCAATTACAAGAGCAAGGTTATGCTCATGAAATTTACGATCGCACCGGGTTAATCATTGATGCCTATTTTTCTGCTACCAAACTCAGGTGGCTATTAGACAAGTTTAGAGATATTGACCTGAACAATGTCTTAGTAGGCACTATTGATACCTGGGTACTATGGAACCTCACAGGGGGAAAAGTCCATGCTACTGACCACAGCAACGCCAGCCGGACAATGTTGATGAATCTCAAAACCTGTGAATGGGATGAGAATTTACTGGCTCTGTTTCAGATTCCGGCTGATATTTTGCCCAAGATTCAGCCTAGTTTAGGAATCTTTGGAGTTACTGATGCTACTTTGTTGGGCGTGGAAATTCCCATTACTGCCATCTTGGGAGATCAACAAGCGGCTCTATTTGGTCATGGCTGCAATCGCCCTGGTTTGATGAAATGCACTTACGGTACTGGTAGTTTTTTGGTAGCTCACACAGGCGATCGCATTGTGCGATCGCACCATCAACTTATTTCTACAGTGGCATGGACACAAGCAAATCCAAGGGGGACTTTAGATGTAGGCTATGCCTTAGAAGGTAGTATGTTTACTAGTGGAGCTTGTATTCAATGGTTGCGCGATCGCCTGAAGCTGATTAAAACTGCTGCTGAAAGTGAAGCGATGGCAAATCAGGTAAAAGATAATGCTGGAGTCTACTTTGTGCCTGCATTTAGTGGACTGGGCGCACCCTACTGGGATATGAGTGCTAGGGGAGCTTTTTTCGGCATTACCGCCAGTGTCCAACCAGAGCATCTAGTCCGTGCTGTGTTGGAAGCGATCGCTTACCAAGTTCTGGAGGTAGTGCAGGCGATAAATGCATCTAGCAGTACTCCAGTTGGGCGATTAACCGTAGATGGTGGTGCTTGCGAGAATAATTTCCTGATGCAATTCCAGGCTGATGTTTTAGGTATTCCTGTTGAACGTCCGATAATGCGCGATACAACCGTTCAGGGTGCAGCATTTGCAGCAGGTTTAGCTGTAGGATTTTGGGATAACTATGAAGCATTAGTGCAGCAACGGCAGATTGAGTACGTATTTGAGCCAAAAAGCGATGCCCCATTGTCCCGTTTTGCTACCTGGCAAAAGGCTGTGAAACGCACTCTCGCTTGGGTGGAGTAGTTACCCTTTGATCAGTATTAATCGGTCAAAATATCACTCATCTATTATATTAAGGATGCTGGACGGATGATTAAACCTAAGATTTTTATCGATGGGGAATCGGGAACCACAGGCTTACAGATATACTCACGCCTCAATCAACGGGATGATATCGAGTTAGTTAGCATTGAGGCATCTAAACGTAGAGATGCAACTGAGCGAGCCAAACTAATCAATGCCGTCGATGTTGTTATTCTCTGCCTACCTGATGATGCAGCCCGCGAAGCTGTTAGCTTAGTCAGTAGTACTACGGCTAAGATCCTCGATGCTAGTAGTGCCCACCGCACAGCTAATGGCTGGATATATGGCTTTCCTGAACTCAATCCAGGACAGCGAGAAAAAATTGCCAGCGCTCAGTTTGTCAGCAATCCAGGCTGTTATCCTACAGGATTTTTAGCCTGTATCCGTCCGTTGATTGCTAAGGGACTTTTAAAAAGTAATTTTCCCATCACCGTTAATGCAGTGTCAGGTTACTCTGGTGGCGGAAAGAATCTTATCAAAGAATACCATACCTTTCATGAACAGCAATCCGGGGCAGAGTCACTCTATCCCTATGGCATCTACGGTTTGCAGTTTGGGCATAAGCACGTCAAAGAAATGCATTATTACTCAGGGTTAGCATCGTTGCCACTGTTCGTACCGTCAGTAGGAGATTTTGAGCAAGGGATGTTAGTTCAAGTACCTTTACCATTAGGGACTTTGGATAATCCACCCTTGGGTGAGGTAATCTATAAAGCGATCGCTGACTACTACCAAGGTGAAAAATTTGTGCAGGTTGCTCCATTCCAAGATTCTACTCTGCTGCGAGACGGAATATTTTTGGATGCGATCGCAATGAACGGCACCAATATTGTTCAGGTTTTTGTCTTCGCCAATGACACCAGCAAAGAAGCATTGCTAGTTGCTCGTCTTGACAACTTGGGCAAAGGCGCATCGGGAGCCGCAATCCAAAACCTAAACATCATGCTGGGCTTTCCAGAAGAATTGGGATTGTTATGAAAGAGACTTTGGGAATTGGGAATTGGGAAGAAGAACTTTTACTCCATACCCAGTACCCCATGACGGCAGTTGCTCCACTTGGGGAAACCCCATCGCCCTTAGCGTCTCCCCTTCTCCCAAAGGGAGAGGCTAACGCCAAGGGAGAAGACCGC
>CAZZZY010000337.1:0-6722 GCA_964658545.1 uncultured Acetobacteraceae bacterium
GTTCGCGTAGCGTCTCCCCTTGGGAGAAGACTCGCTAACGCAATTCGCAATTAAAAAACTTAGATGCAGCAAAGCTTTCAGGGGTTACATCTGTATCAGATTTTTCGTGAAATGGTATAAGCAGGTTCATTAGTAAGGACTTTAGCAGCCAGCCCTAAGAAGTTTAACTTACTGCGGTGTATTACCCAGAAAATCTAGCGATATACAACGCGAATACGCTAGACGTTTGATCGGGTTTACGAGTAAAATACGGTAAGTGCATCGCTTTACCGGCTTTTATGTGTCAATCCTTGAGAAACGTAATAACTTGTCATCATGTGCTCTATCTACCACAGAGCTGTAGTTTGGCTGAGTTATTGCTATTTAGCAGTGAAGCTCTAGCTGACTTTCTGAAACCCCCAAAGAAAGAGTATGCACTATTTATTACTACCGTTATTAAGCTTCTTTGTTGGCATCATAGTTGGTTTGACGGGAATTGGCGGAGCCTCTCTCATCACCCCAATGTTGATTTTTGTTTTTCAGGTTCCGCCTTCCATCGCTGTGAGTTCTGATGTTGTGGCTGCCACCTTGATGAAAATTGTTGGTAGCGTCAAGCATTGGGAACAGAAAACCCTGGACACAGAAGTTGTCAAATGGCTGGCATTCGGGAGTGTTCCAGGCTCACTGTTTGGGGTGGGGATTTTGTACTTCCTGAAACGTACAGGTGAGTATAATCTGGATAACATCTTGCTTCGTTTGCTTGGCGTGATGATTTTACTAGTCACAGTGTTAGCACTAGTACAATTGTTGTTATTGACTTTTTTCCCAAAATTTAATTTACCCGAACTGCCAAAGTTAGACTTAGAAACTAACTTTGGCCGCTTCCTAACAATCACTTTGGGAGCAACTTTAGGTTGTTTAGTTGGTCTAACTAGCGTCTCATCAGGTTCAATGTTTGCCCTAGTGCTGATTGGGTTTTTCCGCCTTGATGCACGGAAGCTGGTGGGTACTGATATTTCACACGCAGCAATTTTACTGGTGTTTACAGCCCTTGGTCATCTCAGCCTGGGAACAGTTGATTGGAGTTTGGTAGTACCTATCTGGCTAGGCTCTGTGCCAGGAGTCCTGCTAGGAGCTAAAATCTGCCAAGTAGCTCCCCAGCGACCACTACGGTTTATAATTTACGCCATTTTGATGATGGTGAGTTGGAAATTAGTGCATCAGGTGTGACCAATTTTAGATCCCAAATCCAGCATTCAACATCCAAAGTTGATTAACTCCTCACCCAAGGAAGTAAAGTGAATGTACCTCGTTCGTACATAATAAATAGACCCAAGCCAATTAACACAAAAGGTACGACAGCTTGACCGTAACGACTGAAAATATCAGCAATGGTAGGTTGACGGCTTAAAAAATAAGCGATCGCACACCAAATCCCTAGCATGATAAAAAATATACTTATAATTACTTCCAAGCTAGCAAGGTCATGGCCAGCAAATAAGGGAATATATATACTAATATTGTCACCACCATTAGCGATCGTTACTGCTGCCACTTTATAGGTTTGGGGGTGCAAAACACTCAAAATAAAAGAAAATACGGGGTTAGTAGATGTGGGCTGGTTAAAATCACTGCTGACTGTCTGAACTGTTATAGTATCTTCTTCTCTATATACTAAGTGGTGAATACCAATACCAATTGGTAGCAATCCTAGCAATCCTATCCATTCTCGCTGCACGACTAATCCACCAAAAAATCCTGGTAAGCTAGCGATGATAATGGCTGCAAAACCCAGATATTGACCTAGTAAGATATGCCGCCGCCGAAAATTACCATCTATCTGTGAAAAAAATATTAACAAGATAATCATATCATCTATGTTAGTGGCGATGAAGGCAATTATCCCTTCACTGAAAGCTGTCCCTAGCTTACTCATGCTGGATTTTTAGAAACTACGATTTACCACCATACCAAATTAACCTTTCAAGTAATTGAACTACACCACTCCTTACTGCCTACTCCCCATTCCCCGTCTCAGTCGTGGTCTAAATACATGAAAAATGCTGTAAAATATGAACGAGTTACTGACTGCGATTACTACAGGGGCAATTGCGTTCATTGCCACTAACATAGATGATATTGTCATTCTATTGTTGTTTTTTTCTCAAACAAATGCTAACTTTCGCCCCCGACATATAGTTGCTGGTCAGTTTCTAGGTTTTACAGTTCTGTTAATTCTTAGTCTTCCTGGTTTATTTGGTGGGTTAGTTTTATCTAAAAACTGGATTGGATTACTTGGTTTACTACCAATGTCTATAGGTATCAGTAGCTTGGTGAATCAGAAAGAAGATTCATCAAAAGAATTTGCCGCGATCGCAGAAGAAACTGAAGCATCAACGATTACGAGTTTTTTTTCTCCCCAAACCTATAATGTGGCAGCCATTACAATTGCCAATAGTAGTGATAATATTAGTGTCTACTTGCCTTTATTTGCTGGTAGCAACTTAGAGAGTTTTGTGGTAACTATCGGATTATTTTTTCTATTATTAGTAATTTGGTGCTATGCAGCATACAAATTAACTAACTACAAGGCAATAGTTGATATATTGACTCGCTATGTTAATAATATTGTGCCTTTTTTCATGATGGGATTAGGCGCTTTTATTGTATTAGAAAGTGAAGCTTTGAGCTTAATAAAGCTAGCTGCTAGTTGTTTCTGTTTGGTGATTTTGTTAAAAAATAATGAAAATGTGGATAAAATTGAAGAAAATTAAACTAGGTGAAAAAGCCATATTATGCTTATCCTCTTCTTGGTTTGTAAAATTTTCTGCTTGAAAATGGGAAAGATAAAGATAGAGATTCAATAAATATAAATCTAGATTTTTGACTATTTACAGTTAAATTTTAATATTAATTATGTACTGTGTAAAAGCAATGTATGAAATTGATATTCATACAAAAAAAGTAAGAATAGTTTGTGCGGATGAACGATATTTAGATTACTATTCGTACACATTTAAAGGATTGTGCTGCATAGAATGTAAGGCAGAGGTTTTCCTCAGAGATGGCTATGAGAAAAGAAGACATTTTGCTCATTATCCTGCTGTTACCCCTAGTGAACAAAAATGTTCGCTAAGAATAGCATCTCATGCTAATAAATGGAGTAACTTAACATCAGAAGGGAAAGGTCAAAGAAGAGAATTGTTTCAAGAATACTTTTTAAATATGATTAAAAGTCCAGATAGGAATTTTGATAATAACATACAGATTGTTCAAGATAGAGTATCATCAGATGTTTTAAATTTTTTAATAAAGAATTGCTGCAATTATTTTTATGACAACAAAAATAACTTAATTGAAGAATGTCATTCTATCGAAGAAAGTGAAGATAGAAACGACTCCATCTGGAAAAAAATAATTATAGCTGAGGCAATAGATTACTTATCTATTGATTCTAGTAAATTTATGTTAGAAACACTTATTACTTACAGCATTTATAAGTATTGCAATGCCATACCTGGGAACTGGGATTACTCGATTAATAATAGTAAACCAAATGATATTTTTTACAAACTTAAAGAAATTCTTATTAATACTAATTGGTCATATACTTTATATTCTGCCTATAATAATATCCCAAAAAAGCCAAATCTTGAAATAGATCATTCTCCTCTACAATATTTTGTTAATCAGAAAAATTCTCAGCCATTTAATTTTAGTTATATACCTGTTAAATTAAAATTAACAGGTTCTCTTATCAATTTACAATTAAATAGAAGAGATTCAAAAAGAAGATTAACTACGATTGCACAAATCACAGGTTGCAGTGTTCAAAATGATGAATTAATTATTATGTACGCTCTCTTAGATGACACAGATTTTATTAAAAGACATAACCTTGGTAGTAGATGTTCTGAAATTTGTAAAAATATAGAAGACTTTTTAATATCTGCACTGAAAACCAATTTAAAACCTGTCTTTTTTCTGAATTAGTCGCAATCATTTTTAAATTGGTATTAGATTGTGAGAAAAGTCTGAAGCTAAGACTTACTTAGCTTATAACTCAATACAGTTCAGTTAAGCATTTCTTTCTTCTCTTTGCGTCCTTCTCTAACGAGACGCTGCGCGTTCACGTAGTGTCTCGTAGAGATGGCGTCCTTGGGAGTACCCTGCGGGAAGCCGCTTCTCTCCGAGACGCTCCGCGAACGCGTCTATGTTAAAAAAATGAGAGTTTTAGCCTTAACTGAACCGTATTGGCTTACAACTCAGAGATTTTGGATTAGGATAAAATCTCAAATCCAAAATCTAAAATTTGTCTATCAAATCAAACTTTACTCAACCACTCATTCTCTTCTGGGTCTTTGAACAGTGAGGTACTGAGGTAGCGTTCGCCGAAACTAGGCTGCACCATGACGATGAGGCGACCTGCATTTTCTGGTCGTTGTGCTACTTGAATAGCCGCGTATAAAGCAGCGCCAGTAGAAATCCCCGATAGCAATCCTTCTTCTTTGGCTAGGCGACGGCTGTAAGCGATCGCTTGCTCATCTGCTACCTGAATCACCTCATCCACCAGTTCTGGACGGTAAATTGCGGGGACAAATCCCGCGCCGATACCCTGAATTTTGTGAGGCCCTGATTTCCCACCTGTTAATACCGGGCTGCTGCTTGGTTCAACTGCGATCGCTTGAAAACTCGGTTTCCGTCCTTTAATAACTTCTGCAACTCCCGTAATCGTCCCACCAGTACCCACTCCCGCCACCAGAATATCTACCTCTCCATCGGTATCATCCCAAATTTCTTCTGCCGTGGTTTCGGCGTGAACTTTCGGGTTGGCGGGGTTGCGGAATTGCTGCAACATATAAGCATTGGGCGTTTGAGCTACAATCTGCTCTGCATGAGCGATCGCTCCTCGCATCCCTTCTACCCCTGGTGTTAACTCTAATTGAGCGCCATAAGCTTTGAGCATGGATCGTCTTTCCTGGCTCATTGTGTCAGGCATTGTTAGAATGAGATGGTACCCTTTAGCGGCCGCCACCATCGCTAGCGCAATTCCTGTATTTCCAGAAGTCGGCTCTACTAAAACAGTTTTCCCGGGGTGAATCAAGCCTGCTTCTTCGGCCGCTTCCACCATACTCGCGCCAATCCGGTCTTTCACAGAAGATGCTGGATTCATGCTTTCTAGCTTCACCACAATCCGAGCAACCGCTCCTGAAGTTTGGGGAATCTTGTTTAATTGAACTAAAGGAGTCCGTCCGATTAACTCTGTGATATCTTTTGCTATCCGCATCTGAATACTCCGTCGTGTCTAAATATAATACATCGGACTTTGCTGTGCGCGAGTTTCTCTTTCCTGGCACAAGTCTTGGAGTGTATAGCGACCCAAAACTTCAATTGAGGCAGCGTTAGCTTGCTCCCAAACTTCATAAACCAGAGTCTTTTCTAGAGTCGGAGAGTCAGAAGTATCTTTCTCTTTCCGCTCGCCTTCAACCAAAGTAACAATTTCCAGCAGTGTAATTTGCCAAGGTTCACGAGCTAATACGAAACCTCCTTTAGAGCCGCGTTGACTCTGCACCACACCAGCCCGCCGGAGGTTGGTCAAAATTTGTTCCAAATAGCGTTCAGGTATGGGTTGCTTGGCGGTGATCTCGCTCATGGTTAGAGGAAGTTTTTTTCCGTGGTGGCTTGCCAGTTCTAAGAGTGCCAGCAGCGCGTATTCCACTTTGGAAGACAGATCCAAGAGAGCGTAGTTTTGGCTATTCAAGACTGTATTCTATATACTACGGTGAATTGAGGGACTTATCGCAGTTTATGCGAAATTAATTTTTTCAAAGTGTGAGATGTGATAGTATCCCACTTACTACCCACAAAAACACTATATCCTATCGATTTACCGTAGATTATATCCTACAAAATTCCTATAAATGACTTGATCTTTATTGTGGGAATTCTCCTGAGTTTCTGTTTTCAGAGCCTCACTTACCAACGAAAACCTCAACACAGTATGCTACTAACTGATTTGCGAACCATTTTTGAGCGTGACCCAGCAGCCCGTAACTGGCTAGAAGTATTGTTCTGTTACCCTGGACTTCAAGCCTTAGTGTCTCATCGATTAGCACACTGGCTGTATAAAATGGGAATTCCCTTTATACCTCGATTCATTTCTCATATTAGTCGGTTTTTAACTGGCATTGAAATCCATCCTGGGGCATTAATTGGCCAGGGAGTGTTTATTGATCACGGGATGGGAGTTGTGATTGGTGAGACTGCGATCGTGGGCGACTATGCCCTGATTTATCAAGGTGTCACCCTTGGCGGTACTGGGAAAGAAAGTGGCAAACGCCATCCAACTTTAGGCTCTCATGTAGTTGTGGGAGCGGGTGCGAAGGTATTGGGAAATATTCAAATTGGCGATCGCGTCCGGATTGGAGCCGGTTCTGTGGTGCTGCGAGATGTACCCAGTAACACTACCGTAGTCGGAATTCCA
Organism: uncultured Acetobacteraceae bacterium; assembly: GCA_964658545.1. Classification (GTDB taxonomy): domain Bacteria; phylum Cyanobacteriota; class Cyanobacteriia; order Cyanobacteriales; family Nostocaceae; genus Nostoc. Next base: position 6,464 of record CAZZZY010000337.1, read on the forward strand.
GGGCGCGTGACTCGTCAGAACAATTTGTCTACCAATGTTCTGGATCATGATAAAGTCCGCGACGTAGAAGCTGAAGTCATCCGCGCTTTATTTGAACGCGTCAAGGCTCTAGAGAAAGAGTTCGAGCAGTTGCAAGAGCAATCAAGTTTGTCTCCAACTAACCTTCGCAACCAACCAACTTACAAACCTAAAAGCAATAAGTCTGATGGGGTGATTGAAGATTTTCTTGATGGTGCGGGAATTTAATTTAGGGCATTGG
>CAZZZY010000338.1:0-6707 GCA_964658545.1 uncultured Acetobacteraceae bacterium
CTCGGGGCGGGGTTTCTAAAAGCAGTGGTTAAATGTTATGTAAAACCACTGCTTTTTATTCTAATAGATAAATATTGCCTACCCTAAGTTGATGTCATTTCGCCTTATGAGCTTGGTTGCTGATCGGGAAACATACATTTATCAGAGTCACAACCACTAGGGCCAGCCTCTGACATTTCCCCTAAATCGTAGCGGCTTAAGACTGCACAAAAATCATCTGTTTTCCGCCGTGCTTTCACCTCTTGATTTAAGCGATCATAGGTTGGTTTGTCTATTGGTTCAAATGGCAAACGTGGGAATGATTGCAGGTCATCAAAACGAGCTAAAAGGGCTGCTGAAATATATCCTTCATCATTCTGAATAGTTTCGTATATCTTCTGTCCCAAAGGTTCGATTTCATCAGAACGCAGTTCCAAAGTAGCTGATGTGTTATGAGTCACATACCAGCGTTGAACCTGGAGGACAAAATCAAATTGGGCTAAGACTGAAAACTTAGAAACATCAATTTCATCAGCCCCTGGTAAATCTGCCCAAGATACAGAAACAGGGATTTCTACTAACCACTCACTCACCCGTGAATCAAAGGGATCGTTGAGCAAGTTGCCTTGTTCATCTTTGTCTGATTGAGAGGGAATGACGTTGTAACCGTAGTCAATACAAGCTAAGGCTACTGGGTCATTTTTGCCGAAGGTGATCCGGCGAATAAATCTTTGGGCTTTGGGGGGATGCCATCCTGAGCTAGCATTAGTTAATAAAGCCTTAGTGCCACTGGGTTGGACTGTGGTACAGCGATTTGGCCGTTTGAGATTGTGGCGATCGCAATAATCCCAAACTACCCGATGTACAATATCTCTCCAAGAACTAAGATATTTTTCTTCCTCATGCTTGAAAGCTAATCCTTGTGGAGTTGCAGGTCTTCCGCCTTCCCACCAGCGTAGCCAATCAACACCAAAAGCATGGACAAAGAAATCAAATAAACCTGTAAAAGAGACTCCTACAATCGGGTCTAATTCACGGCTGTATTGATAGCGTGGTTCCAGGAATTTGTGATTTAAAAGTGCTGCTACAGATAACGCTCCAGCAGTGAAAGCTTCTTCTTGTTCTTTATAGTTACGTGGGTCGATTTGATTAAGGTGAACCTCAGACAAATTGCAGTGGAAATTACTGCCAATGATTTCCAGATTTGTTACCCTAGAGGCTTTTTATCCCCTAGTTCTACTGCTTGATTATTTGCAATAGCTCCGCGTACCTTTTGCAGATGTGACTTGAGATAATAAAAGTGTTTTTCACATCCACCCCCGCACTCTTGGAAAGATTATATTCTAGACACAAATTTCTGATGTCATCTAGTTTCACTCTCTACGCTGTACGGTGTCAAAGACTTTTTAATTCCTTTGATTACCACGGGATTAGCATCTCAGCTTTCCCCGTTTTTGCGAGGTTTTTAACGTGAGGCAAAATCACTTACCACACGGATTTAGCCCATAGCGAGCTAAACGATGTTCTAACTCATTAGCATCAAGATTTGAATAGCGTTCTTCTAACCACTCTTTTGCTGTTCCTTGTTCATAAGCTTGTAAAAACTCAACTTTCAAAGCTTGTGTTGGTAATAAATCAATGTTCGATCGCGCTACAGCTTCACCAGCCCATTGAATCGCTCCCTCACCACTGTAATATTGTTTGCGGACGGCATTAAGACATTCTTCTAAGGTTGGTTTGCGGTGAAAAACCCTGGTATGGTTTGCCATCCTGAGTGCATCACGTTCTGGATCGATTCGCCAGTTGCCACTTTCATCTTGCTGCCATAAGTTATCTTTGGCGGTGGCTGCTAGGCGATCGTCAGAATCAAACTGACGCATCCCCGCGCTTCTACGTATATTTCCGGCAACAATTGTGACAGCAGCTTGATCAATTAATAGACAGCATTCAACTGAATTTAATTGTCGTCCTAAAGCTTTATTGAGAATAGATGCACAACCCTGATAAAGTCCGGGCAATTTTACAGGATTAGCAACTCCTCCAAAGCCGTTGAGAGTTTCTCCGGCTTTTCGGACATCACTGATATCAACTAATACTTCAACTTCTGCTGAAAACTGTTCATCAGTGGAGAGTTCCAACAGGGTTTGATATGATTCAACCCAACCTTCACGGCTATCTCCAACGTGAATAGTAACACTGTTGCCTTCTATATGAGTTTCAGTATATTCACGTCGCTGTTGCACAGGAGTGCTGCCAATTTCACCTTTTACACTGATATTCAGTTGATTACGAATGGGGGGCAACTGGTCAATAAATTGTGGTTCTAGGACGGCTCCAGTACCACAGCCCATCATTGCCAAATCCATCATTAATCCGAAGGCGCTCCAGTCTTCAAGATTGGTAGAGGTGCAATTATAAGCGCCGGAAAAGTTTTTGGGTTTGGTTATCCAGTCTGTACCACCAACCCATAGCCAGCGTCCACTGGGCATAGCTTTCAAGTTGCGCTGCATCTTATCCAGTGTGGCAGCTTCTTCTTGAGTGAGCTTTCCCAACTCGACTAAGCCCAGGAGAGTGCGATCGCATACCTCATCCCATGTTTCCCTTAGTCCCGCCAATGTCTTGCGGCTATAGGTTCTAAAAAATACGGGATTTGCAGCCGGTGCAGTTTCGGGAAACTTCGCACTCTGGCGTTTTCTTTCTAGCTCTCGAACCATATATTAAGTGTCTTGCGTTCTTGTTGTGTGCGGACAGATTATGACTATACGCCAAGTAGTTTGAGTATTAAAGATTGTCAAATTGACCACTTTGCGCTAGCTATAGGCCGTAATATTTTCAACATAAATTTATGTTGTATAATGTCCCTCACCCTTGAGTAGGATCTCAATATTGAGTTTTAATTAGCACATAGTTAGTTATTAGTAAATTCTCTTGATCCCGATTCTTATTCAATTACTTAGCGGAGGTATAAAATTTGCTTAAAATTATACAGGTAGAGACTGACGAACATAAATCTCATATACAGAAACTGTTTTGGGAATATTTTAATGAGACTAAGTTGATATTCAGCCATCAGTTCGGCATTAATTTAGATGCTAATACATTCTTTGAGCAATATATGACTCAGCTTCACGAATTTATACCTCCTTCAGGACGTTTGCTTTTGGGAAAATACGAGGCAAAAATAGCAGGCTGTATTTGCTTGCGAAAGATTGGTGAAGATGTTGGCGAAATTAAAAGAATGTATGTAAGACCAGAATTTCGCAGAAAAGGAATCGGTCGGTCTTTATTAGAAGCTATCATCAATGAAGCTATCTACATTGATTACTCAAAGATCCGTTTAGACAGCGCCCCTTTTGCAAAGGAAGCACAAGCACTTTATCGTCTATTTGGCTTTCAGGATATCGAACCGTATTTGGAAAAAATAGAGATTCCTCTAGAACATCGAGCAAACTGGGTTTTTATGGAATTACTTTTAAAATGATCAAATATTCGTTCTGAAACTCTTAGCATCAAATCTTAGCTATGAAGTAATAATTATTAATTTAATCATGAATTGGCATGACACAAAAATGGCTTTCTATTGTTGGCATTGGGGAAGATGGATTACAGGGGTTAAGCGCGATCGCTCGTTCTCTCCTCGATCAGGCTAAAGTAATTGTAGGAGGCGATCGCCATTTGGCAATGCTCTCTACAGATGATCAACGGGAAAAACTAGTCTGGACATCCCCCATTAGTGCCTCTGTAGAGGAAATCATCAAGCGTCGCGATCAGTCAATCTGCGTACTAGCAAGCGGCGATCCTATGTGTTACGGCATTGGTGTCACCTTAATGCGGCGAATTCCCGTCTCTGAAATGACAATTATCCCCGCACCTTCAGCCTTCAGCCTCGCTTGTGCCCGGGTGGGATGGTCTTTAACTGAGGTAGAAACCTTGAGTTTAAATGGTCGTCCATCCTCATTACTCCAGTGTTACATCTATCCGGGAGCTAGGCTGTTGATTTTGAGTGAAGGAAAGGACACACCCGCCATTGTTGCCCAAATTTTGACAAATCGCGGCTATGGTGGCAGCAAAGTCACCGTATTGGAGCGTATGGGCGGCACTCATGAAAGAATTGTGGAAGGCACGGCTGCATCTTGGAGCGAAACTGAAGTTGCTGCTTTGAATGCGATCGCAGTTGATTGTATTGCTGATGCTGGGGTTATCCCTTTACCAAGATTACCAGGACTACCAGATAACGCCTATCACCACGATGGACAGTTAACTAAACGTGAAGTTAGGGCAATCACCCTAGCAGCTTTGGCTCCCACACCGGGCGCGTTGTTGTGGGATGTTGGCGCGGGTTGCGGCTCAATTTCTATTGAATGGATGCGAAGCCATCCTTGGTGTCAGGCGATCGCGATCGAGCAAAATTCGTCTAGACTACTATATATTGCTGATAATGCCGCCACTCTCGGTACTCCAAATCTGCAAATCATTGAAGGTAAAGCGCCTCATGCCCTGAAAGATTTGCCTGCACCAAATGCGATTTTTATTGGTGGTGGGGTGACAGCAACGGGACTTTTTAATGTTTGCTGGGAAGCACTGCGGGCGGGTGGACGTTTAGTGGCAAATGTTGTGACGGTAGAGGGTGAGCAAACTTTATTTCAATGGCACGAGCAAGTCGGTGGCGATTTAACTCGTATTGCCATTCAGAGGGCGGAACCTATTGGTAAATTTTTAGGCTGGCGAGCAATGGCACCTGTGACGCAATGGGTAGTTGTGAAGAAGAATTAAGAAGTAAAAAGTAAAAAGATAATCCCCATAAATAAATTTAGGGGATTTGATAAAACTGAATTTCTACTTTTTATTTTTGGGTAGCGATCGCTAACTTTGCCCCCTTTACCTGACGGACTTGATCCATGATCGCCACTATCTCACCGTGCAAGACTTTTTGATCGGCATTAATAATCACCAATACATCTGGGTTAGAACCAACTAAAGTTCGCACTTGCGGTGCTAAATCATTAATTGCTGTTGGATTCCGGTTTAGGCTTACCTCACCTTTTTCATCTACCGTGATGGTAACTTTAGTAGGAATTAGCTGTTGTTTCGCCGTAGCGGCCTTTGGTAAATTTACTGGCAACCCTTCTGAGTGTGTTAAAAACAGCGTTGACATAATGAAAAATGTTAAAAGGGCAAACATTACATCAATCAGAGGTACTACATTTATAAGTGGTTGTAAATCTGGTTCATTATCATCTAGATCCATAAGATTTCTCCTGTTTTTCGTAGTGATCAAGTCGTTCATAGCGATCAAGAAACAGTATTTCTAGCTGTCCGCCACACTCTTGAATCATTGTTATCTGTTTTTGGTATAGTCCCCTAAAAATGCTGGCTCCTAAAAGCACAAAGATAGCCACAACCAATCCTGAAGCAGTAGCAACTAAAGCTTCACTAATACCAGCAGTGACTGCACTCGTTTTAGTACCTCCGACATCACCAATATTGAGTCCAGCAAAAGAGGCAATTAATCCCAAAATTGTACCGAGAAGTCCCAATAGAGGTGCTAAACCGATAATCGTGTCAAATACAGGTTGAAACCGCTTGATTATGGGGATTTCGGCTTGCGCCTCGCTTTTCAAGGCCAAGCGAAATTTTTCTGGAGTCGGTCTTTCTAGCTGTAGTGCAGCCAGAAAAATGCGTGCTATCGGTAAATCTACATTTTTTTGCAGTTTATCCACAGCACCAACGATATTATCAAGTCGATAAAGATTCAAAACCTCGCGCACCACACGGTTTTGACGTGTGCCAATCTGAATCCAAAACTTCGCCCGTTCGATCATTAGCGCCACTGCCAACACCGAAAACCCCAGCAGGGGCCACATGATCACACCACCTGCTGCAAAAAGATACTGAATTCCCATGTAGTGCCTCTATAACGTCATCCACAATACAAAATTAGACTACCAGAATCTAAAAAAAGCTGAAACTCTTTCTCAATAAACTATAAATTATAGTGATAATTTTTTCAAATGTAACGATCATAGTTTTTATTTACTTATTGATTTTTTGTTTTACATTAATTTAATTAATTAAAACAAAATTAGTTTTGTCTACAAACCATGATAGCGGTGGTTTCAAAAAATGTTTTTGCTAGTTTAAGTTTCCGTCATCCTAATTCTAGGACTTACGCATTGACACGAAATACAAAATATGTATTTTTGGAAAAACCAGATATGTCGTAGGGGCACAGCAATGATGTGCCATCCATAGCGTGGGTTTATGTCCCATCAAAGAATGATTAATCAAAGCCTGAAACTACCTGTTTTCGTGAATCCATACTATGAGCAATTTGTACAGTGCGTAAGTCCTGTATTCCAAACTAATTTTAACTCTTGACTTGATATTTGTTACCGTGCATTCTAGAATGACTAGATTAGTGAGAATAGGTAGCAATAGCTATGAGCTTTTCTGGCATTACCGTAGAGCAACGTTCCAAAGAAGTTGAGGCTCTCAAGTCTTTTCTGACTTACAGTCTGATAGGTTCACTGGCGCTGCATATCGGCGTACTTTCTTCAGGCATAGGTAATTATTTGACGAGAGTGCCTAGAGGAGAAGATGAACCAATAGAGGTGGCGATCGTTGATTCTCCAACTGCGGAACCAGAAAAACCACTTGAAAAAACTCCAGAAGAACCCAAAAAATCACCAAAAATTGTTCAAAAACAGTCTATAGAAACTCCACCAGTA
>CAZZZY010000339.1:0-6697 GCA_964658545.1 uncultured Acetobacteraceae bacterium
CATCTTCGTCTTCGTCTTCATCTTCGTCTTCTTTCCCGAACACTCCGTCTATAAGCTCTTGTGCCCGTTCGTCTGAAATCTTCAAGGCTTCTTGAAGCTCAGAGATATAATCTTGTTCACTTTCGGGTACTTCTTCGTCAATCCCCACTACTAAGATAGCTGTGATGTATGCAGCTTCACGATAATCTTGATTTGGTAAGGATTCGATCGCCTGCTGGATTAAAACTTCAGGTTCTTCTTCTTCTAGTAAGCTGGCGACTTTCTGAGTCAACTCTTCAAAGTCTTCATCGGAGTGATCTTCAAATTGAGAAACAGCACCCAGCATTTCGCTCAAAGCATATTCTTCTTGTATGCTTATGCCTTCACCGTCAGCAGCGGCGGAAAATAGTCCAATAACTGCGATCGCAACTTCTGGTTCTAGAGCAACTGAACTAACACTACCACCTTTGGTCAATTTGCGTTGAGACATAATTATCCTTTAAAAGTTAAGTGATATTTCAGGAAGTAAAAAGCTTCCTAAAATTTAGGATTCCCAAAAGAATGCGGAAAAATTCATTGGATGAATATTTCTTCATAAAAAATACGCAGAGGGATGTCTCTCTGGGTATAAAAACCTTTAAACTGCCCTGGATTATTAAGGTTTTAGGACTTGTGTACACCACAGTAGCCTAAAAGGAGAGAGGTAGGGAGATCTGTAAAGGCTGACTCCCTACTCCCGGCAATAAAAAACAACGTAGCTAAAAAACTCAACAATAAAGAGGCGTAAAAGGGATTAGGTGGGTCTTTGGCAGATATCAGGGGTATATTGATTTTGTCGATGTTTTGGACGACTACACCAGAGACAATTGCACCACCGCCAAAGCCTATGCCTAGTATTTGGATGGTGTTTTCTAGGGAGCGATCGCTCTCGGCTTGTTCTGTTTCTACGATACCTCGAATTGTATCAACTAACTGCATAAATATTTCTTGACCTGGAGTGAGATAGTTAATAATAGTTAATATCTGTTTGGGAGTCTTTTTTCTAGAGCGATCACAAAAGTTTTCGGTCTACTGAAATTGAGTCTTTGCTGAATGACTGTGCGTGCAGGTGGCACGGGAGAAAGTGCGTCAGCAGCACGGCGGAAGAACCGCTATTCCTACCGTTTACAATGTGGAAAGTAAGGACGATGATTAGAGGTAGAAGATGACTAGCAAAGAATTATTAATCCAAGAAATAGAAACTTTACCACCAGAATTGTTAGCAGAAGCACTTAATTTTATTCGAGAAATCAAAACCAGTCATACAGCAAAACAGTCAAGTACAAATAACTTACGTGGTTCTACAGCTGAAGATTTACTAGAATTTGCAGGAACTTGGTCAGGTGATGATATCAGAGAATGTCTTCAGCTTGTTCATGATACTCGTATGCCACTGGAATTTTAAGAATGTATTTGCTTGACACAAATCATTGCACTTTTTTTGATAGAAGGTGAACCAAAAGTTGTCAATCACTTTCGAGAACTAGGTAAGGTTACACTAGCCACCAGTGCTATTGTCGCAGGTGAACTCAGATTCATGGCACAAAACTCGCAACAAAAAACTGCAAATCTCATCAAAATTCACGCATTTCTCAACCGAATTGATATTTATCCAATTGATGATGAAACGGCAGAAATTTACGGAGATTTCAAGTCGGAAATTATTAAAAGATTTGCAGCCAAAGAAAAGAGTAAACGCAAAACAACTCAACTACAAGAAATTGGCATCGGTGAAAATGACCTGTGGATTGCTGCTACAGCTTTACACCATTCATTAATTCTCGTTACATCAGATAGTGATTTCCAAATAATGCGTCAAGTCAGAGAATTTCCTGTAGAAAGTTGGATTTGATTTATTTATGCTGTCCAGAAAGTGAACTTGTCGTTAAATCTCATACATGATGATTATCGGATTCGTTTTGGGATTGAAAGCAGTTATGGCATGAAGAATCAATGTCGTATTAAAACAACTATTAAAAATCCAAGGTGTAGCCCGCGAAGTTTCTTTAACGTAAGGGTAGAATGAGGTTGATTTAGGCTGATAATTATAAGTTATTCTTATAATTCATCAAGAACAATCAACTTTTTAGACTTCTCAAAAAAATGTATCATACACTACTATTGTTTGGCGATCGCAAAAGTTTTCGGTCTACTGAAAGTCCACTTAAGTGGACTTGGGCTATCAGCCCTGAACTTCAGTTCTGGGCGAGATATCGGTTAGCGTAACAGTTTCACTCTGACAAAAATGCGGGTAGAGGGTTTTTCGATTTGTGTGTACACCGTAGCTCGAAGAGCGGGGAGGGGGGAAGAAGCCAATAAATTTTTCTTGGCTCTGAAACCCTTGCGCGCTGGAAAATACCGGCATCTTTCTCCCCTACCTGTCTGGTCAGAATTATCAAAAAGTGTTACAACTTCGTTCCGCACTCAGCGCAGAAGTTGTGGGTGGGAGCATTTTTGGCATTGCAGTTACTACAATACACTGGCTCTGATGCTGTCTTCGGCGCTTGCTTCTGCAAGCCGACCATTTGAGCGTTGCTCTTGCCAGGGACTACCATTGGATAGCAGTTTTCGTCTCTGGTGACGTGGACATTCAAGATTACTGGCCCCTTATGTGCCAGCATTTCAGCGATCGCATCTTTTAATTGACTGCGATCGCTAATTATCATACCTTTAATGCCATAGGCTTTTGCCAATAACTCTACGTCTGGCATCCCAACTTCCATGTTTGAGCATGAGTAACGCTCACCATAGAAGGCTTGTTGCCACTGGCGCACCATCCCTTGCCAACCGTTATTGATAATTATTGTCTTGACATTTATTCCATACTGTGCTAGCGTACCCAATTCCTGCAAACACATTTGGAAACTAGCATCACCGCTAATACAAATGACTTCTTCATCAGGAAAGGCTACTTTCGCGCCCATTGCCGCAGGTAAGCCGAAACCCATTGTTCCCAAACCAGCGCTAGAAATCCAGCGTCTTGGGCCGTTCTTGAGGAATTGTGCTGCCCACATTTGATGTTGTCCCACATCTGTGGTGTAGAAAGCGTGGGGTGCTTGGCTACTTACTTCTACAAGCACTTCTTGGGGGGAAATGCTGTCGGGATGATGCGGCACTATGAGAGGATACTCTTCGCGCCAACGGTTAACTAAATTTAACCACTCTTGGTTTTGATTCGGTGTCGCTTTAACGCCTGTTTCTTTGCAGCGACGCAACAAGTCTATTAACACATTCCGCACATCGCCGACGATGGGCACTTCGGGAACGCGGTTTTTGCCGACTTCTGCCGGATCGATGTCGATGTGAATTACTTTGGCGCGGGAGGCGAACTCGTCTAACTTACCTGTCACGCGATCGTCAAATCTCGCACCAACGCAAATTAGCAAGTCACAATCACTAACGGCGAAGTTAGCATAAGCAGTACCATGCATCCCCAACATTCCCAAAGCTAGGGGATGATGTTCGTCAAATGCACCGATCCCCATTAAGGTTGTGGTCACAGGGATGTTGAATAATTCAGCTAGTTCTTTGATTTCTTCATGGGCACCAGCTGCGATCGCACCACCACCGACGTAAAGTAGAGGACGGCGGCTTTCAGCAATCAACTGAATCGCGGCATTAATTTGCCGGGGATTTCCCTTCACTGTGGGACGATAACCGCGTAACTTCACTGAACCTGGTTTTACAGGTACATAGTCAAATTCTTCTAAAGCTACATCCTTGGGGACATCAATTAAAACTGGCCCTGGTCGCCCAGTACTAGCGACATGGAAGGCTTCGGCGACAATTCGCGCCATATCTTTGGGGTCACGCACTACATAAGAGTGCTTGACGATGGGTAGCGTAATCCCGTAAATATCGGTTTCCTGAAAAGCATCTGTACCAATGGACGGACGTGCTACTTGGCCCGTAACCACAACCATCGGAATTGAATCCATGTAGGCGGTGGCTATCCCTGTCACCAAGTTAGTTGCTCCTGGACCAGAAGTACCAAAACAGACTCCTACCTTCCCAGTTGCACGGGCATAACCGTCGGCGGCGTGGGCTGCGCCTTGTTCGTGTCTCACGAGAATGTGCTTAATAGCACCAGTTGCTTCCACCTTATACAGGTCGTCGTAAATTGGTAAAATTGCTCCACCAGGATAACCAAAAATATAATCAACGCCGTGGCGATGAAGGCTGTCAAGCAGAGCAAAACCACCAGATGCACGTTTGGGCACGACTGGCGGACTAGAAACACGAGACTGTTTGTGATTCTCAGTTTGTGGGAGACTAATTTGGGAGAGCGATTCTCCTGCGGAGACACTTCGTGAACGCACGGTCAAACCTCAGACTATAGCTAAAGTTAATGCTGAATTCTGTAGTTAAGATTTCATTTTAATTGAAAACTTCAATCAAATTCTGATTAATTTTTATATTAAATATAAACATAGACTATTAGCCTACATTATTTAAATGATGTCTTGCAAGACTTTGCGGGTATTTTGCCAAGCCCAAACACCGATAACTACGATCACAACACTCATTCCCAAAAGCACAATTCGTAAACCCAGAGCATCAGTTAATGGCCCAGTAATCGCCAAGGGTAAAGCAAGAGCAATGTTAACAGCATGATTTTGAAAGCCAAATACTTTACCATGCATACTAGGTGGTGTTTGCTGTTGAATTAAAGTTTGCATAGGTACGCCAATCAGGGCAGCACCTATACCCAAAAATGCACAGAGTCCTAGCGCTAGTAATAGGTTGTGCGTAAAAGTGAACACCCCTAAAACTAATGCCATCATCAAAAATCCAATTAAGGCTAGGGGTTTGTGATGCAATTTATCACCCCAGTGACCTAAAATCGCTGCACCAGATACCATACCCACCCCTGCTGCTGCCAAGAAAAAGCCAAACTGTTTTTCTTTTAAACCAAACTCTTCGGCTAATCGAATCGTCAGCACTGTTAACGCTGCAAACACACAATATAAAGTTGTCAGTTGCAGCATCGCGTTCAAGATCAAAGGGTTTTTCTTGAGATAGCGTAGGCTTTCGGTGAATTCAGTCCAAGGGTTATTTGATGCCCGATGTTCCTTTGGTCGTTTGGGTTCTTTAAAGTTAATCGGCTGTATGGTCGCAGCCGATAATATGTATAATCCACCAACTACAAGCTCTTGCCCATATTCTTCTCCCATCCAGCTTTTTGCCAAACTTAAAATCGGCTCTCCGATCGCAAAGCCAACAATTAAAGCTCCCATCATCGTACTGGTAAACAGTGCATTGGCTGCCAACAAATTCTCTCGCTTCACCAATAAGGGAATCGCTGCTTGTTCAGCTGGTGCAAAAAACTGCGTCACCGTGGAAATGGCAAAAGTCAGGATTAACAAAATCAGGAAGTGTCTTGGTAACAAGGGAACACATAGCGTTAATATTCCCCGCACGACATCTGAACTGACCATAATCAGCTTTTTTGGTAATCGGTCAACAAAGATACCACCAGCAGAGCCGAACAAAATTGCTGGTATTGTAAATGACAGCATCAAGGTTGAGTACATCGAATTTTGTGCCAACCCAGGAAGCGGTGGATAGTTCTCCAAGAGAGCAATCAGCAAAACGAAGAAGACCTTATCTGCTAATTGGGACAGTAGTTGTCCAATCCACAGAAGCATAAAACCACGATTTTTTAGCAGTGCGCCAAACCCGTTATTAACAGCAGCCGGTTCAGTTGGAAACATTTAGATACTTTCTTTCTTTGGGTAGATGGGGCATGGGGCATGGGGGAGAATAAATTCTGACTCCTAGCTCCAACTCTTAACTCTTAACTCCTAACTGATAATTCTATTGTCCGGACTAATTTGCTTCATAGTGCTTTAACAGCATAAGCAAAAACTCAGCTGCTGTCAGACGACCTATAGGTGGAGAAATTCCAATGGATGAATCTACCCACCAGCCTTGTACAATTTCGGGCGTAGATGCAGGGCGGCTTGTCGTTAGACATCGCCAAATTGACAAATGATCAACTGCTGGCTCTGCATAAAAGTTATTTTGCCCACTACCTAGCAAACCTGAACTCCAATGGGTGAAATAATCATGGCTCATCCGATGAATAGGAAAATTCCCCTGTAGTGGTACTCCCCATCCATCTATAGCAATAAACGCTTTGACATGGCCACCTAAGAGTTGCCACAAATGCGCTGCCCCTATTGCCCCAACTACGCCAGCACTAAAGCTAATGAATATAATTGGTGATTTTAGAGAGTTGGTCAAGCGATCGCGCAAAAACTCCAAGAGATGAAATGCTGATAAAACCAAAACATCTTTTCCCGGATAAACCAGTATATTTGCGGGATTGTATGCGATCGCGCCATTAGAAACCATATCTAATAATCCAACTTTAAAGCTTTCAGTTAAGTCTGGCTCATGAATTCCAGGGCAAATAATTATACTCATTTGTCTATTCTGAAAATTGAGATGCACGGTCGGATATATATCGTACTAGCAGCTTAACTTTTAGTATTAATAACTTAAATCTGCTATTTAGCAATCCTAAATCATTTGTGAAAAGTTAGATCCCCGACTTCTTTGAGAAGCCGGGGATCTAGACAACGCGAATTTTTACAAATCAGATAGTATTGCTCTATATATTAAGAGAGTATTTATAAAGTAAAAATAAAATTCTTGTAGGGTGTGTTAGGCGCAT
>CAZZZY010000340.1:0-6691 GCA_964658545.1 uncultured Acetobacteraceae bacterium
TATAAGGACGTTGCAGGATATTTAATAATGTTTCATCTTCAACAGCACACATTGGTTGATATCGTGCATCAATAAATATACTTTCTACAATGGGCGGGAATAACCCATCTACGCGTCTTTGCAAAGTTTTATCTTTCGTAGTGTTTTTGTAATTCGTTAAATTTGTTTCAATAACGTAATTAAATCGGAAACCATACCACTCTTCACCTTCCCCAGAATCGCAAGTTTCTGCAACTCGCCACATAGCAAAAGCTTGACCCCGGTCGTCCCAATGGATATAAGATGATAGTGCTTCTACAAATTTTTCACCAATGCGGTAGAGTTTTGCACCAAGCTGTTGATTTGCTACCCTGCGGTTAAAAGTCCCAAATTCTTTTAAAACCTCTGCAAAATTGCTGTTTAAATCATTTGCTGGAATTAATGTCTTTCCGGTAGGTTTATAACGCTTTAGTGCCGATAAATTAGGATTAGTGATTGGCTCAAATCCCAACGCACCACAAATCCAATCTTCAGTTACTTGCTGGATTTCCTGATGACGAGCATCATAATCGTCTAAAGCTTGAAAATATTGGGTAGCGTTTTCATCCAGAGCATCAATTTCATCTAGGGCGTTCTGTTCGCTAATTTTGACTTGTTCCTGCTCAATTTCTTTTTGAATTACTTCTATACTTTCTAATAGTCCATTTGCACCAGATTTAAACAATATTTCTGCTAATACAGGTAATTTTTCATCTACATAAAATTGGAGACTAGCAATAGATTGTCTAAAGATATTAAACCCTTCTTTTAATAAGCGATACCATGCATCATGGAGACTATCGGGTAAGTCTACGCCAGCAAATACTGTAAACTCAACTTTCAATAGACGACCAATCCGGTCTATCCTACCAATTCTTTGTTCTAGGCGATTTGGCGACCAAGGCAAGTCAAAACATATCATATAGTTGGTAAATTGTAAGTTACGACCTTCTTCGCCGGAGGAGTCGCAAACTAAAATAAAGCATTTGGGGTCTTTTTTAAACCGATTTAAGTTCTCCTCTATTTGAGAGGGAGTTTGTCCAACTTGATGACTGACAACAGTCCCGTTACCAAAACGATCGCTCAAGTAACGAACAATTTCCGCGCAAGTTTGCACAAAACTGGTAAATACAACAATTTTTGGCAGACTGTCTCCCGGTATCGGTCTTTTTAGCCGTTTTTGAACCTCTGCAAGCAATTTAGGGAGGTTGGATTTCAAGGATTGTAATTTTAAAGGTTCGCAGAGTTGATAGAGGATGACTGTGTTGAGTAATTCCAGGCGATCTGCGCTAAACGCAGCGCCGAAGGCATCGCCATCCTCTGAAGGTTGTTCTATAATTCGCAGTAGGCTTTGCAAAATCTCTGCTTCCCCAGCAAATTTAGGAGTTTCAGTCAGGATGCGAACACTATCAGCGCCAAACTCCTGAATTAATTCCGCAGTGGATATACTACTTAAACGTGCTTGAATTACCTGTTTCAAAATACCCAGCCAAGTACCAGAAGCACGGAAGAACAATAGAAAAATGTGGTGATATGGTTTGTCATCAGGAGCTACATTACGCCACTCTTCAATTAGTTCGTGGATGTCAGGCGATCGCTCATCTAAATCGTACTCGGTTCTCAGTGTAATATTACGGTCAAAGATTACATCTTCTACAGAAGCGCGACGATTGCGAAGCATCCTTCTGTGAAGTCTGTAGGTATCGCTAATATGGATACGAATTGCCCTGACAATTTCAACTGTATCGTCAGCCTTTGCTTGTAAACTATTTTCTAGATGGTCTGCCAATTCAAGTAAATACTCATCTTCAGCAAACAGGTTGCGGAGATTTTTGAGATTAGTTTTCAGGACAAAGGGGTTTGCGCCTTCTTTAAATGACAGGAGAATTCGACCAATATCTTGGCGTTTTACTACCCGGTCACGAAAACCTGCTAAATCATCAAGTTGATAAGTTGTCGGATCGAGCAGATACAGCATGGCGAGAAAATCTTGCTCGTGGTTGAGAACCGGGGTAGCCGATAATAGAAGCAGGCTCAAGCTTTTATGAGCAATATTTTTGCAAGTCTCAAAACGCTGGCGTACTGCTGCATCGCTAGAGGTCGCCATTGCCGCAATGTGGTGTGCTTCATCTAAAATTAGCAAGCCAATATTCGCTTTTGGGTTGATTTTGTGAATATCCTCAATCGCAAGCACTGCTACCCGCTTGGGAAAGTGGGAGATGTAAAACTTATTTTCTAATTCTTGCTGCCATTGTTGGAGTAAATATTGCGGAACTAGCACTACCGCACGTCCAGAAGGTTCATCTAATAAATATTGACGAAGAATAGCACCAGCTTCGATGGTTTTTCCCAGTCCAACTTCATCCGCTAATAAATATCGTTGAATCGGGTCTTCAAGTACACGACGGACAACTTCAACTTGATGTGGATAAAGTTTAATATTGGCAGAAATTAATCCCGTCATTCCCCGACTGACAGCGCGTTGTAAAATTAAGCATTTAACAAAAGCAAAGCGTCTATCGTGAAAATAGGGCGTTTCTTGCCCCTTCATTGCTAGAGTTTCAATGGGGTCTGCTTGAGGTAAATTGCAACGCACGTATACTTGTTCTTCGTTGACTGCGATCGTCTTTTTATCAGGTAAGTCAATGCGATACTGATAAAGTTCCTCATCCCACTCGTAAATTCTGCCAATCAGCCATGCTTCTTGGCTTTCCAGGTAAATATAGCATCGAGTTTGGCGCTCTAGTTTTAACTGAGATAGCGAACTTAAGGGTAAGCTTTTTTCTATCCGTTGCCCAACTGAGCAAAAATACTCAACACTTGCCTGGGTATCAGATATATCAATTACCTTCCCTATGCCCAAGCTGTTGTTTCGGGAACGTACCAACGAACCAAGTGTTATCATACTCCAAGTCCACTAAGTACGTTAGCATTAACCTGACCGTAGCACGTATGTAGTGTATTGTATCCGCGTGCTATTCGCTTCTTCCAAGATAGCTTCTCTAACAGAGAGACACCGTTAACGCGGAGCCTAGCATAATCTAAACTTAGGCAACAGCATAACTCTAGGTGTCCTACCACTGTGGTAAAAGGTAAGTCACAAACTAACTTGTCAGTATGTATTTTCCAATTTGCTAATTTTTGCAGCTTGATTTGTAAGAAAGCAATTTGCATCACTATAAATTTACCAGTAGTACACCCAAAGGTAGATAAGTATATATTTATTATGCTTTCCTTAAAAATAAAAACCAATGATTTGTTGTTCTAAACACAAAAATCAGTAAAAGTACTGGATAAATAATAAATACTAGCTACATTAAAACTTCTTGGAAACCATTCCTATTACGAAACTTGCTGTCATATTGCTCGTTCCACCACAACCAACCAGTAGAATCTGCCCAGACATTGTGTTTTCTCAACACTTCTGTTCGGGTTAACGCCAGTCCTCCCAAGACAAATTCTGGTCGGCTCCAAGCTAATAGTTCATCAAGTTGCTCTACAGACAAACCAAATTTTAAGCCTGTAGTTCTAGTTTTATCAACTTTCAACAATCCGCCCAAGGCGATGTAATCATAACCAATATCCCGATAAACACTAATCAAAGAAGTTAAAAAACTTTTGGGTGAATCATAATGAGGAGGAAAAGAATTTAATTGAGGAACCAACTTTTGTTGCCAATTATAAATTGAATATCCTACTTGAACAACACCAATCAAAGTATATTTTCTTGGCTTTTGCCAATACTCTTCCCAAGTTAATCTAGCTAAATGAAGTGATAGTAATGGCTCTCCAAAAATATCTTGTGTAAAAATAAAATCAGGCGAAAATTGATCGCAGCGTTCTAGATACTCTCTGATTTTATGTCGCAAATTTTGTTCAGAAGCAAATTTCCGTTTACGTACCCAACGGTTATAAAAGTATTCAGAATATGTTTCATAATACCAAGGAAAATCTTGATTACCAAAAACGCCACTATCTATAAAAAAAGGTTTATTAAAATCACGGATATTCCTTAAAAGACTTTTGTTAGATGAGATAGGTGCCAAGATACCGTAATTACCTTGTAAATTCCTTAATCTATTGAATAAACCTAACCAGTCTACTGAAAATACTGGAAGGAACTTATGTTCAATATTCATATCTATCTTAATAAAGTAGAATTGAGTTTATCTAAATTCTAGATTAGATTTACTCTTTCGTACTATCAATATTACAATTTTCAGCATTCAGAAATTCTTGAAACCGCTTATAAAATACATAAGTGTTGTGAAAACCACGTCTACGATTACGGTCATTACCACGAAAAATAATTGTTTCTACTCTACAGTCTGGGTTTTGACAGATTTTACACTCACATTCCTGCCAAGGTTTTACTTCTAATAATTCCCTATACAATTGAGTGTGTTGTCTTAAACGCCTAGCTTTAGCTGTCGGGTTTACTATACCGTCGCGAGGTAATTCTAATAACTCATCGTAAGCAAGTAATTTCTTAAGAGATTCATCTAGTGATATATTGCCTTTATCATATTCCCGAATAGCTTTTAATGCTTCTTGCTCGAGCTGCTTGAGAGTTTCACGTTCATAACCTGACGATAACAAATGTTTAATTCGTTGTGACTGCTTATCTACAAAAGGAATACGCACAGCAGCGTAAGCTTTACCACTTAAAGTATGATAATTCTCTACTGCATCAAACCAAGCTTTACGTAATGGACTTGCTGAGTCAAAACTAGTTACTCCCAAATGGCGGAAATAAGGAAGAGCATCAATACGTCCTACTCCAAATAAATGTAATCTAGTTTTGGGTGTTAAATGTTGATAAACTTCTTTCAAGATTTCTAGAATTTCTATGGTTGCTGTCCTGGCAACTCCTCCTATAGCAATATAGTCATATTCCATTTCAACCAGTTTTTTTACTGCCTCAGCATAAGTTTCAGGACTCCAACCTTGAGCGACACCAATAGGGGTAAATGTATATCCAAATTTTTGATGTTTTGATATAAATTCCTCTGCGTTTCGCAAAGTAAGATTGTAACGTTCTTCTCTAATTCCAGGCTGTGCAAATGGACCAACAATTAAGTGGTCAATACTTACCCCATAATGGAAGCCTAGCCGCTGATAATAATCTAAAATTTCTATAGTATTATATGGAGGTTCTGGCTGCTTGATATATCCAAAAGCTCCACAATCCCCCATAATTTCTCCTGAGAATTTTAAATATTTTTGGATGCCTCCTGCTGCTTCTATATCATTTCTTTTGGATTTTCTCTTATCAACAACTATCTTAGATACTAAAATACCGTCATAGTTGGGCTTTTCATATATTTTTTCTTCATGAGCATAAATGTCATCTTTGTAAGCGTTCCGATTAGGACTAAACTTATCTTGTAAAAAGTCATATCCAGCATCTACTTTATCATCCCATTCAGGAATAAAATATTGCATTGTTAAATGCTGATTAACTGCAACTGGTAATTTTAGAATAGAACGTAAATCTTCTTCTGTATATTTATTTTTTCTATGGCTTTTATTCTGGAAATTTAATTTCCTCTCTGTTGAAAATGAAATTCCAAGAGGTAGTTCTAACGGATTTGGTTGTTTATTTAGAAGTTCTTCTAATATTTCTGGATTGTTATATATACTTTTCAATAAATGTGGAACTCTGCCGACTTCAGTAGCAATCAGCTTTAGCAGATGCCCCTTTAAACCCACTAACGCACAGCTAAAACGCGATGCGGACTTATTGGAAAGAGTTAAAGTTAATAGCTTTGCATTACCTGAATCTATATAATTTATACTTTTATTTGAAGCAAAAAAAATGAAAGTTTGGTGGGAATGAGTCTTAACTGGTAGCTTTAAAGTACGCAGGTATTTATCCCCAAGTAAGACAAATATTAAATCATATCCGACAATTTCCTGTTGAAAATCTTCATGGATTCTGAGATAATTCCCCCACGAATAGACTTCATCATTCTTCATCGAATTAAAGGTGACAGAGTAGGGAACGATCGCTTTGTCTTCCGGGATTAGCCCATAACCTGCTGAAATGATTTTTACATCTACTGCTTCTTTTCCAAAATGCGATCGCAAGATATCTACCCCCTCCATTAGCCGTAGATGTTGCAGCCCTGTGTACATCTGGCCAGACGGACAAGAGAATTCTGAAAGTGATTCTGTGCGTTCTCTTAATCTCTCTGTGTCTTTAAAATCTTCTATTGTTAGCTGATTTGTTGGGTTATGAAGCTTTTTTCCAGTACAAGAAGTAATAATTAGTATACGAGGGCATGAAATTGTGCTAGTTGAAACCAAGGGTTTTGTTAAGGTTGATTTAGTCATCTTCATACTCTACCCAAGAATTGGGAGTTTCTGATACTGCAACCTTTAGCTGCACATCAGAAGGCACTTGCTTCTTGGTTACATCATAGATGTATTTGGCAATCATCTCCGCTGTCGTTTCATACTCAGGAGGCAATACCTCATTGAGAACACAATGATCTAGCCCGCCTTTTGTAACGTCTTGTTTAGCCCAGCGTAAGGTTTTGAAATCAGCAACCATAACTGGATGGGGACAATATTGTGAAGAGTGTAGCTTCGATGATGTTGCCTCAATTCGCACTTTCAGTAGACCGAAAACTTTTGCGATGCCTGCGGCGGGCGTAGCCATCGCGTACAG